>NZ_JBHZPI010000015.1:0-149221 GCF_042788025.1 Paenarthrobacter sp. YIM B13468
AGGGCCAGGCAGCCGGGGTCGACGGTGTCCGGACCGTCTGCCCGGCAGTGGGTATCGGCCATGTACTGGTTGGGGTCAGCGGCGAGCGACGTGGTTCCGAGAGTTGGCTGGGATTCTCCCGTCTCAGGGTTAAAAACGAAGGTTCCTCCGACAGCCAGTGCGGTTTCGCCTCGTCCAACGCTGATCTGCCCACCATCATCCGGCAATGCATGTGCAGAACTATCGACTGTCGTGATGAAAGTGAAGAGCATGATGAGACAGACAACGCGTAATCGTCTCATGTCTAGCCAACGATCATTCCGTTGTCGGTAATCCGCCAAGAACCAGAGGCATATTCCGCGAAGACGGCTTCGGCTATGTTGGACAGAGGGGTTGATTCCTTGCCCATGGTCCCGTCGGCATTGATGTACTGGATCTCTTCCTGAACAACTTGAACTTTGGCTTCCTGAGTGCTCGCTCCTGGCGTCCAGAGTATTTCGATAGCTGGTGTCGTAATCTTCCCTCCGACCATCCACCTTCCTTGGGCGTAGTTGCGTTCCAGCGCATCCTTGTAGGCGGCGGCGACGACGTTTGTCGTATCCGTTATTGCCACCCATGCATCGATGTCTCCACTTTCCGTGGCATACGAGAAAGTGGCGTACCAATACCGTATAAACGCCTCAAGCCCTTCCTTGGAGTTCTCCTTCGCCAACTCCGGCATGACGGGGACGGGCACGTTCTGCGCTTTGCCCTTAGCATCCGCGGGCTTGTAGACACCGGAGGGAGCCGTGGTCGCGGAATGACCAACGGGAGAAGGTGAGCCGGTCGCGCCGGAGGTGGGGGACGCCGTCGTCGAGCTTGATTCCGAAGGTGGGCTGCCCGGTGGGTTGCCGCCCAGGCAACCGCTCAGAAGCAACGAAACCCCGGCGCCAGCAGCGGCGACGCGGACGGCAGCAACAGAAAAAGAGGCAAACGAAAGGCGTGGCATGACAGGCTCCCCAGCGGCTGTTTGGTGATGTGTCGGCCAGTCTAGGTGGCGCGGGCTCCAGGGACCCTCTCGAAGAGAACCGCCTGTGGATAACTCAACCTCTGTTCACTGCCTTCCACCCGGCGTATTCTTGCCCTCGCCGGTTCGTCATCGCACGCAATCCAACGGGGGACACCATGATTGAAACCACACGCTTCAGCACGTCCAGACTTCTTGGGCGAAATCGCGGAAAAGGTGCCCACCAGCGGCCCGTTAGCCCGCTGTTGCTTGGGTGTCTTCTCTCCGGAACCTTGGCGCTCAGTGCCTGCTCTTTCCCGCTGCCGGTTGCACAGCCCACGCCAATAGCGTCGTCGAACGCCGCAACAGCCAGCGCCCCACAATCCAATGCCGAGCCCTCCGCGGAGATCACAAACCCGGATGCGACCACAGGCACGGGCGGCGTCTATGGCGAATTCACATCGTTGTCTGAAGCGTGCATCTCCGTCAGTGCCACCATGCTGAGCGTAACCATCCTTCCGTTGGCGGCCTTGGTGGGCGGCAACCCGGAAGATATCAAGAAGGCCAAGGAAGAACTGTCGCAGATGCAGGGCAAAGTGCCTGACGAACTGAAGCCGAGCTTTGAGAAGCTGAGGGCGTATACGGAGTCGGCGGGGACGGATTTCCGCAAGTACGGGGAGCCCGAATTCGAGGAACTCATGAAGCCGATCCAGGACTGGATGGATAAGAACTGCAAGTAGCCGCCGCACACACTCGCTTCTCTCACAAAGCGTCGGAGCTAGACGCTAGGGTGGTACTCAAGAGAAGGGGAGTGCTTCGATGTCAGATCAGAACTTGCAGATCGACCCTGCGCCTGAGGGCGAGGTTCTCGGTACCGGACGCACCATCATCTCCGAGGCGGCAGTGGCAAAGGTAGCTGGCATCGCTGCACGCGCGGTTCCAGGTGTCTACTCCCTGGGCTCAGGTCCATCCCGTGCGCTTGGCGCTATCCGTGACGCTGTTGGCAGTTCGGACCATGCCGCGGGTGTTCGCGCCGAAGTGGGCGAGACCCAGGTAGCGGTGGACATCAACCTTGTGGCTGTCTACGGGCACCCTCTGCATGGGGTCGCCAACCAGGTCCGCGCTGCCGTTTACCGGGCTGTTGAGGAACTCGTCGGGCTCCAGGTCATCGAGGTCAACATCGAGATCAACGATGTCTATGTGGCCCCGCCACCCAAGCCCAAAACCGTCGTGGTCGAAAGGGATGCACTGCAATGAGCATGACTGTTGTGGGAATCGCGATTGGCGCCTTCGTGGCGTTCATGTCCTTCCAGTTCGGGCTGTGGGGCTTCCTTATCTCGCTGCTCTTTATGGGCATAGGCGCCCTTCTGGGCCGTGCAGCCGAAGGCAAACTTGATCTTCGCAGCGTCCTGGACGCCATTACGGGCCGGCGCTCTTCGTCATGAGCGTGGCTGAGGCTGTGGAACCCACCACCAGCCTGGCCGGCCATAACCGGATCAGTACCCAGGCTTTGACATCGCTGGCACAGGCCGCGGCCGCCGAGGCTCTCGGCGTGGAACCCAGCGACATCCGCGCCGATTGGTCGGACGACGACGGCATGCTGGCTTTATCCATCGTGGCACCTATCAGCATCCCCGCCTTGAGTGAGGTACTGCGAAATCCGCAGCGTGTCCAAGGCTTCGGTGGCTCCATCTGGGACCGTGCCGTGGCCGCAAAGGCAACAGTATTGGAGCGTGTCACCCGGCTCAGTGGTTTCCGCCTAAGCAGGGTGGACATCAGAATCAGTGGAGCCCACGTTTCAGAGGGAGGCCGCGTCCGGTGACACAAGACCAGGAAACAACCATTGAACCGTCTGACGCGGGCTCCGGAGCCAGCCCCATCGCCGGCGAAGACCCAGCCATGAGCCGTGTCCTGCGCAGGGAAACGCACTCGTCCCGGGCAGGAGCAGCCAGCATCGCCGCCGTGCTGGTGATCATTTTCTGTGTCATCGCGCTTCTGGAATCTGCGCTCCGGGCCATCGGGCAACCGCCATGGCTTGTTGACCCAAGCACGGCAGCGGAGCGCATCATCGCACTTCCGGCGGGCATCCCGCCGCTTCTGCTTGGCGCAAGCGGTGCTGTCATTGCCATGGTCGGACTGTTTTTTCTCCTTCACGCCGTATTACCAGGCAGACGGGCCCGGCATTTGCTGCGGGACCCACGCACCGCCGTCGTCGTTGATGACGAAGTGCTGGCCTCGGCACTTGCGCGTCGCGCGCGCACTGCCGCCAACGTGACACAGGAACAGGTCATGGTGATTGTGTCCAGGCAATCGGTGGTGGTCAACGTCCGGCCGACGTCCGGCAGCAGGGTCAGTGAAGAAGCCGTCCTAAAAGCAGTGCAGTCCGAGCTCGATGAAATGTCCCCCGTACCCATGCCCGCTGTTCGGGTGAACCTCTCAACGTCGGGGGTGGTGGGCGCATGAACGAAACACCGCGTGCCCTTAACCGGGTGCTTCTCTTCATCATTGGCGTGAAACTCCTGGCCATTGGGCTACTTCTTCTCCTGCTGGCGACTGTCCCGGCCGTAGCAACGTGGTGGCATGGTTGGGCCGCGGACATGTGGGCCCGTGCGGAGGATGCATTCCAGCAAACCCGGTTCCCGGGCCGTGAGGAAAGCTGGCTGTGGATTGTGGCCGGGGTGGTTTTGGTGGCCATCATAATTGCGATGGTCGCGTGGCTGTCGCAACAGGGTAAAGGCAGGGCCAACCTTCTGGTGGCCAGCGACGACGAGAGCCATGTGGAGGGTGAGGTCCAGATCGGTGGCGGCGTCGCAGAACAGGCCCTCCGGGCAGCTTTGGCAGATCGGCCGGACCTGGCGGGCGCGTCTGTGGCCACGTATGAGGTCAAAGGCCAGCCCGGATTAAGGGTGCGCATCCAGCCCCGGCAGGGAGTGGCGCCGCACCTCCTTGCTGCCGAAATTTCACGCCTGGTTGAAGCCTTGGACCTGGTGATCGGTAAGAAGACCCCCGTATTGGTCCATATGGCATCAGGGGCCCGTGCGAAATTTACAAAAGCTGAGCGGGTTCGCTGACTGCCCTGGCTAATTTTGCCGAATATTTCACTCCGGGTGTTTTGCGTTGCTTAACCCGCGCGTATGCCAATAGTTTGAAAGTAGAGGGGGAAAGCTCCCTGATGCGATTGATTGCTTTGCAGGACAAATGCCTCGAGCGATCAGCGTTCCAACCGTCACGAAGGAGAGCACCATGAGTGAAGAAACCACGGGAGCGGAAGCAGTAGAAGGCGCTGCGGGCAAGGCCAAGGATGTAGCTGGCGAGACGCTTGAAAATGCCAAGGAATTTGCCGGCGAGGCTGCGGAAAACGTCAAGGAGTTCGCCGGTGCGGCTGCCGAAAACGTTAAGGAATTCGCTGGAGATGCCGCAGAAAATGTCAAGGAATTCTTCTCCGGTGACGTTGGGGAAAATGCCAAGGAACTGGTTGGTGACGTTGCGGAGAAATCCAAGGAAATCGCCGGAGATGTTACCGAAAATGTGAAGGGCCTCGGCTCCAAGATCGCAGGCCTGTTCAAGGGCGGGAAGTAGCCCTACCCGCATAGCGCGAGGATTGCAGTTCAGGAACGTGCGGGAGCGCACCCCCTGAGCTGCAATCCCGCTTGCGGTTAAAAGGCGATCCATCACGTCCACGCCTACGCCTAGTAGGCTGAGCTTCACACGCGATGGACGGGAGGCTGCAGTGGCCGGGAAAACTGCGACTGGTACAACTGCACCTGGGACCACGCTGGCTGGAGTGATGGCCGAGTTGACCGCCTTGGAAGACCCGAGGTCGCGCGAGGTGAACGAAAAACACGGTGACGATCACGGTGTGAACCTCAGCAAGTTGCGCGCGATTGCCAAGCGGTTGAAGATACAGCCGGAACTTTCACGCGAGCTTTGGGAGACGGATGACACCGCGGCGAAGCTGCTGGCGCTGCTGATCTGCCGGCCTAAGTCCTATGGATCCGACGATCTTGACACCATGCTGCGCGAGGCCCGAACCCCCAAAGTCCATGACTGGCTGGTGAACTACGTGGTCAAGAAAAATCCGCACGCCGAAGAGCTGCGGGTCGCCTGGTTTGCGGACAAGGATCCCTTGGTGGCGAGTGCCGGTTGGGCGCTGACATCAGAGCGTGTCGTCAAGGACCCGGCCGGCCTGGACCTCACCGGGCTGCTGGACACTATCGAGGCCGGGATGAGGGAAGCCCCGGACCGCCTCCAGTGGGCGATGAACACCTGTCTTGCCCAGATCGGCATCGAACATCCGGAGCATCGCGCCCGCGCATTGAGTATTGGTGAGCGCCTGGAGGTGCTGAAGGATTACCCAACTCCGCCCAACTGCACCTCTCCGTTCGCGCCTGTCTGGATCAACGAGATGGTGCGCCGGCAGCAACTGTCAGCAACCAGCTAGCCCCTGTTGCGGTGCATCATCCGGTACGTCAGTTCGGCGAGCAGTTCCTCGTCTGAAAGATGCGAGGCCCGGGCTATAGGGGCTGCCGGCACTGTGACGTGAGGCCCCGGGTACTGGCGTGGCTCGCCGCTGCTCCGCATGTCGTCCGGGGTGATTTGGTCTGGAGCGAAGCTGGATTTTCCCTTGAGAACTTCAGACATTGATCCAGCGCGCCACCCCAGGGCGTGCTCGAGCTTGCGCTGATTGATTTCCTGGGTGCGCCGCGTGCCGGATTCCAGCGTCCGTACGGTCTTGATTGCCGTTCCAGCCTGCTTGGCCAACTGCACTTGGCTCAACCCCTGGGCCAGCCGTTCTTCTTTGATCAGGCGGCCGATAGTCTGGAGTGCTTCAAGTTCATCCACACTTCCCACTGTTGCATAGGCAATACTGGGCAACCAAATCTCATGACGTGCCTACTGGACCGGTCGCGGCTGATGAAAGCTGCGGATCCGAGACGTCGACGGCGGGTGGTTCCGACCCAGCCTAGCGACCCAGTGCGATGCAAAGGTTACTTTGTATCGTTGTGGTTACGTTAGGTGTAAGCGCTTGCATTCCTGCCCCGATCATGACTAGTGTGAGGGCCACCACATCAATTGCGCCACGATTTTCTTGTACTCAGCGAGGAGTCTTCAGCATGAAAAAAACCAAGTACCTGCTCCCGGTCGCAGCGGCCGGCGTTCTGGCACTTACCATGTCCGCATGTAGCGGAAACAGCGGCGGCGGCGGGGGAAGCACCGCGTCGGACGACTGTTCCGCATACGATACCTACGGCAAGCACGACGGCAAGACAGTCTCCGTGTACTCCACCATCGTCGACGTCGAAGCGACGAACCTCGAGGAATCCTGGGCACAGTTCGAAAAGTGCACGGGCATTACCGTCAAGTACGAGGGCAGCAAGGAGTTCGAGACCCAGATCGGTGTCCGGGCCCAGTCCGGTACAGCCCCTGACGTCGCGATCTTCCCGCAGCCCGGTCTTCTGGCCACGCAGGCCAAAGCCGGCTACCTGAAGCCCGCTCCCAAGGCTGTGTCCGATCTTGTGGACAAGAACTGGTCCGCAGACTGGAAGAAGTACGGCACGGTGGACGGCACCTTCTACGCCGCCCCGATGCTTGCGAACGTCAAGGGATACGTCTGGTACTCGCCCAAGACCTTCAAGGACAAGGGTTGGCAGGTCCCCAAGACGTGGGACGAAATGATGGACCTGACCAAGAAGATCGCCGACGACAAGACCATGAAGCCGTGGTGTGCGGGATTTGAATCGGGCGAAGCCACAGGTTGGCCGGGTACTGACTGGATCGAGGACGTTGTCCTGCGTGCCGAAGGCCCGGAAGTCTATGACCAGTGGATCACACACCAGATTCCGTTCAATGACCCCAAGATCGTCAACTCCTTCAATAAGGTTGGCGACATCCTGCTCAACCCGGATTATGTCAACGGCGGCTTTGGTGACCCCCGGTCGATCCTGAGCACCGCCTTTGCCCAGGCTGGTCAGCCGGTTCTGGACGGACAGTGCGCCATGCACCACCAGGCATCGTTCCAGGCGGCCAACTGGCCTGCTGGTACCAACGTGGCTGAGGACGGCGACGTCTGGGCATTCATGACACCTCCGGTGGATGAATCCAAGGGCACAGCCATCACCGGTGGTGGCGAGTCGGTTGCCGCTTACAAGGACACCCCTGAAGTCCAGGCATACCTGGCATTCATGGCTAGCGCGGACTTCGCCAACAACCGTGTGAAGCTCGGCGGGGCCATCAGTGCAAACAAGGGCCTTGACCCGAACAATGCACAGTCGGCCCTGGATAAGCAGTCCATCAAGCTCCTTCAGGATCCCAAGACCGTCTTCCGGTTTGACGGTTCGGACCTGATGCCGAGCGCCGTGGGTTCCAACTCGTTCTGGAAGGGCATCGTTGCTTGGATCAACGGCAGCTCCGCCCAGCAGGTAACTGACAGCATCGAGTCCAGCTGGCCCAAGGGCTAACTCCGAAAGCGCTGCCTCCCCTGGCTGGTTTGCCCAGCCGGGGAGGCAGCGTTTTTCCCGGAACTTAGTGATTCACTCACGCCCCGGAGGTTGGGTATGGAATTTATCGGAGGAAAGCTCCTTCAAGTAGTGATCGCCCTGGCGATCTTTGCCGCTATCATCGGCATCCTCATGCTGGTGGTGGATAGGGCACCGAAATCAGTCAAGGACAAAGTTACGGTGGCAGGATTCCTGGCTCCGGCTGGAATCCTGATGCTGGTGGGCCTTGTCTATCCCGCGGTCCGAACGTCAATGTTGGCATTCACGGACGCCAGCGGCCAAGGCAACGGATTCGACAACTTTGTTTGGATGTTTACGCAGCCTGAAGCTTTGACCACGCTGCGGAACACGGTCATCTGGACTATCCTGGTTCCCCTGTTGTCAACGGGATTCGGGCTGGCCTACGCGGTCTTCATCGATAAGGCCCGCGGCGAGCGGGTGCTGAAGTCCTTGGTCTTTATGCCGATGGCCATCTCCTTTGTAGGCGCCGGTATCATCTGGAAGCTCGTGTACGACTACCGCGGCCCCGGTATTGAACAGACGGGTGTCATCAACTTTATCCGTGACGCGCTGGGAATGAACCCCAAGCAGTTCCTCCTGGACGCCCCGGAAAACACGGTGTTCCTGATCATCGTCATGGTCTGGATCCAAACCGGTTTTGCCATGGTGATTCTCTCCGCGGCCATCAAGGGTGTCCCGGTGGAACTCATCGAGGCAGCCCGTTTGGATGGGGCCAACGCCTGGCAGCAGTTCCGCAACGTCACGGTCCCGGGCATCCGCGGGGCCTTGGTAGTGGTCCTGACGACCATCACGATCGCCACGCTGAAGGTCTTCGACATTGTCCGAACCATGACCGCCGGAAACTACGACACATCGGTAGTGGCCAATGAAATGTATACGCAGGCCTTCCGTGCCGGTGAGCCAGGACGAGGTGCCGCGTTGGCCCTGATCCTGTTCCTCATGGTGCTGCCCATCGTCGTGTACAACGCTCGAGTCCTTCGCAAGCAAAGGGAGATCCATTGACAGCCACGCCAGCCCCGAAAGAGGCCTCCAAGGCCGCAACCCGGCAGCGTCCTGGATCCGATCCCACGGAGGACGCCCAGCCGATCATGCGCCGGGTCAAGACCAAGCTCACTTCCAAGTGGGCAACAGCGGCAGCGATCATCATCGCCGTCGTGTGGTCTGTTCCGACTTTTGGCCTCTTTGTTACCTCGTTCAGGCCCGCAGCCAAGCAGGTTGGCCCCCGCTCAAACGGCTGGTGGAATGCCTTCGTTGACTGGGACTTCACCTTCAAGAACTACACGGACGTTCTTACCCCGGCAGGCTCTCAGTCTGCGAACCTTTCCCAGTACTTCATCAACTCCGTGGCGATCGTCATTCCAGTCACCATCTTTGTGCTGGTGCTGGCGTCGATGGCCGCCTATGTTTTCGCCTGGGGCAAGTTCAAGGGCCGGGACGCACTCTTCATTTTCGTTTTTGCCCTCCAGATCATCCCGCTCCAGATGGCACTGATTCCGCTCCTGCAACTCTTTACGCAAACCCTGCATTTGCCGGCGGGTTCGTATGCGCAGTTGTGGATCGCCCACACCATGTTCGGCCTTCCCCTGGGTATCTTCCTCCTCCACAACTTCATCTCCGAGATCCCTGGTGAAGTTATCGAGGCGGCAAGGGTGGATGGTGCGGGACACAGCACCATTTTCTGGCGGATCATCCTGCCGCTTTCCGTTCCGGCCCTGGCTTCGCTGGCGATCTTCCAGTTCCTGTGGGTCTGGAACGATCTGCTGGTTGCCCTGGTGTTCTCCGGCGGAACGGCCGATGTAGCACCTATTACCCAGCGTCTGGCCGAGATTTCCGGTACACGCGGTGCCAGGGACTACTTGAACCCGGCAGCGGCCTTCGTTTCGATCATCATCCCGCTTCTGGTGTTCTTCGGCCTGCAGCGGTACTTCGTCCGAGGCCTGCTGTCCGGCGGTCTCAAGGGCTAGACAATTGCAGCGTTGGTTACGCAGCGGACGACTCCGCTGCGTAACCAAGGCCTGCACAAAATAGACTGATTCTTCGCCGTGGGACAGAAAACGGCGAAGTGAAGGCAGCCGGAGAGGGGGGCCTGTGACACGAACAACGGGTAGGTCCCAGCGCGGTGGTCATACAGGCGTCAGCATCGAGGACGTCGCAGCAGCAGCAGGAGTGTCCACGGCCACCGTCTCCAGGGCCGTCAGGGGATTGCCTCGGGTTTCGCCAGCAACGCGTGAAAAGATCCTGGAAGTCGCGGCGTCACTGGGTTATGTGGCGTCGTCGTCGGCTTCGGGACTGGCCACTGGTCGCACGCGCACCATCGGGGTCCTGGCGCCCTTCGTCAGCCGTTGGTTCTTCTCCAAAGCAATCGAAGGCGCGGACAGGGAACTGCACTCACGCAAGTACAACCTCTCCCTGTTCAACCTCGGTGGCCATGGCAGCAACCGCGAGCGGCTCTTTAGCTCCACCATGGTTTACAAACAGATCGACGCGCTGCTGGTGCTGTGTATGGCACTCAGCGAGGACGAGCTGGAACACCTCCACAAGATCGACATTCCGCTGGTGGTGGTTGGCGGACACGTTGAGGATTGCGCCTACATCGGCATCAATGATTACGACGCCGCGACCACCGCAGTGCGGCACCTGCTGGACCTGGGACACAAGGACATTGCCTTGCTCCATGGCGACGACGAGACAGACCTGAACTTCGACGTTCCCCGCGTCCGGATCCGCGCCTTCCAGGACGTCATGACCGATGCCGGCTTGGAAGTCCGTCCCGAATGGGACGAATGGGGTGACTTCACGGTTGCCAGCGGGCAGCAGGCATTCAACCGGCTCTGGAACCAGCCCGGCCGAAAGCCTACGGCCATTTTCTGTTCCTCCGATGAGATGGCCATGGGGGTCATCTTCGAAGCCACGCGTCACGGCGTTCGCGTGCCAGAGGACCTCTCAGTCATCGGAATCGATGATCACGACTTCTCCGAGGCATTGGGCCTGACAACGGTGGGTCAGCGGCCGGACGACCAAGCCGAACTGGGCACCAAGATGCTTTTGGACGAACTCGATGGCATTGCCGGTGCCGTGCATTCGGAGGTAGCACCGCACAAGCTGATTGTCCGGGAGACAACAGCACCACCATGCCGGTGATGACAGCCTACGAGGCCCGCGCCAACTGCCGGATGGGGATCCAGCGCGAGGCCAGCCGGCGATAAGCTGCGGCCGCGCCCGTCATATCACCCTCGGCCAGGCATTCGATTCCGAGGCGCACATCCATGGGGGATTCGTCCGGGTACACCTTGTCCGCCACGGCCCCGTAATCCAGCTCCACCATGGACTGGACATGGAACAACTCCAGCCACTCGGTGAGCTGCGTGAGATCGTCCAGCATGTCCAGGTCCGGGGCTGCCAAGGCCAGATGGGCTACGGCAAAGCGCGCCCTGTCCAGGGCCTCCGTCAACGGCGTCCACACGCGGACAGTGAGGATATGCCCATCCGACTCCACCACATCCTTGCGGTCAGACTCAGCGAAAAGCGAGAACCAACTGAAGGGGATACCCCAGGTGGAGGCCCGGGTGTGAACACGCTTGGCTTCTTCCCCGGCGTTGATGCGATCGATCCTGGCTTGATGCTTGTCCCGCTGCGATACCGGAATCAGCAGATCGGCCAGCGGGCTGTGGACACCATCCATGAGGGCATTCGCTGCCAACCCGGCCCGAATCACCAGCTGGCTGGGGCAGTAAAGCAGCCGTCCGGCGTCGGGGGTGTCCTTATCCTGGGCCGACGCGCCAGTGGTCACGTCTGTGGCACCGTCCGCCGCGGCGTGCCGCCCGCCAGGGACCCGCGTCATTCTCACCAAATCAGTCCGGCCGGTGGGGAACGGGTCCCCGCCGGTCCGGGTGATGCGGCCCAGTGAGGCCTGGAGCTCCGCATTTTCGACGGCGGCCCGGGAACGTATCTTGCTGCTGTCCGCCACGAGTTGGCGCTGCTGCTCAGGCGGAAACGCCTCAAGGGGCTCGTAAACGCGCAGGGACGAAGAGAACGGCAGTCCTGCCTGGCCCCTATACAGGTTTCCAGTCATCTCCAGCCGGCCCCTTTCGTCCATCAGCGGTGATTAGTCTGCAAGCTCCACGATCACGGGAGCGTGGTCTGAAGCGCCCTTGCCCTTACGCTCCTCGCGGTCGATGGAGGCACCGGTGACCCGGGCCGCAAGGGCGGGGGAAGCGAGGCAGAAGTCGATGCGCATGCCTTCCTTCTTGGGGAAGCGCAGCTGCGTGTAGTCCCAGTAGGTATAGACGCCAGGGCCGGGTGTGTAGGGTCGAACGACGTCGGTGTAACCGGCAGCTTCGAAGGCGTGGAAAGCGGCGCGCTCGGGTTCGCTGACGTGCGTGAAGTTGTTGTTGCGGAACAGCTCGATGTCCCAGACGTCTTCATCGAAGGGAGCAATGTTCCAGTCGCCCATCAGCGCCACCTGGGCGGTGGGCTCGGACTTCAGCCACTCCGCGGCGTTGCCTTGAAGGACATCAAGCCACTTGATCTTGTACGGCATGTGTTCGTCGTCCAGCGAGCGGCCATTGGGAACATAGAGGCTCCAGATGCGGATGCCGCCGCAGGTGGCGGCGATAGCGCGGGCTTCCTGCGCGGGGTCCTTGCCGGCCTTACCGAACATCGGCTGGTCCAGGAAGGTGCGTTCTACGTCCTCCAGCCCAACGCGGGACGCAATGGCGACGCCGTTCCACTGGTTCACGCCGAAGTGCGCAACCTCGTAGCCCATGCGCTCAAAGAGCTCCCACGGGAAGTTATCGTCCTTGCACTTGGTCTCCTGGATGGCCAGGACATCACAGTCACTGCGCTCAAGCCACGCTTCCACGCGGTCGGCACGGGCACGGAGGGAGTTCACATTCCAGGTAGCTATCTTCACAGCCACTAACTTACCGAACTTGGCGCCAAGCGCATCCCCTCATGAAGGATTGCTGGGCGTGACGTCCGTGGTGAGGCAAGTATTAGTGGGCGTACATGAAGGAAGACGATGCGCCCCTGCGCATCTTGACGCCGCAGACGATCAGCAGCAGCCCTGCAACAACGGAGAAGGCTGCCAGCAAACCCACAACACCCAGGAACCCAAAGCCGGGATTGACCAGGACAAAGAGGCCAAAAACCGCAGTCACAAGACCGGTCAGCAACCAGACTCCCCAACCATTGACGGAGTTCCTTGCAGCAAACGCGAAGACGATCTCGGAAAGCCCGAGGACCAAGGCCCAGAGCCCGATCAGGATGCCAAGTGCTGCAGCCGTGATTCCCGGCCACGCGAGCGCCACCAAACCGGCGGCAATGGAGATGAAGCCTCCCACCATCGTCCAGCCGGAATGGCGTGAAGGGTCATAGAAGTAGTGGGCCACGTTGGTGAGGCCGTCAACGAGTGCGAAGACGCCGAAGACGAAAACCAGCCCGAAAACCGTAGCGACGGGCAAAGATGCGACTAAAAGACCAAAGAGCACGGCAAGGATTCCGCGGAACAGGAGGGCAGTTCCGGAATGTTTAAACATCTTGCGTTCCGAAGCGTCGGACATAGTGCCAGCTTAACGGAATGCGGGCTGAGGATATATAGCAATGAGCCCTGAATCGCCAGGCGCGGCTGGCCTACCGCATGCCCTCGCGACGGATCGCGGTTGCGATGGCCGCCGCCCGCGTCTCCACGCCGAGCTTGGCATAGATGTGGGCCAGATGGGTTTTGACTGTTGCTTCCGAAATGAAGAGGCGTTTGCCCAGATCGCGGTTGCTGAGGCCCTCCGTCAGGAGGCTCAGGAGCTCCGCCTCCCGGGGTGTAAGGATTTCGTCCGGGTTCCGCAGCTGTTGGAAAAGCCGGGACGCAACCGGCGCGCTCATCACGCTTTTGCCCTGCACCGCGCCTCTCACAGCTGCGAAAATCTCTTCCGGTGCGGCGTCCTTGAGCAGGTACCCCATGGCGCCGGCATCGACGGCACGGACGATGTCGGCGTCGGAATCGTAAGTGGTGAAAACGATCACGGCCTGCTTGGGATTGCGCTGCCGCAACTGCTTGATGGCCTCGATGCCGTCCATTCCTGCACCCATGGCCAGGTCCATGAGAACCACTGCCGGTGAGTGCTGTTGTGCCGCTTCCAACGCTTCCTCACCGGACGCCGCTTCGCCGACGACGACGATATCGGCCTGAGTGCCCAACAGCGCCTTCAGCCCGCTCCGGACCACCGTGTGATCGTCCACAAGGAGTACGGAAATGGTGGTCACAGGGACTCCTTCGATGGATATGAGGGCGACGTAGCTTCGGGCAGAGCTGGCAGCGGCAGCTGGGCCGCGATGATCGTACCTTCGCCCGGAGTGCTCTCCACGGACAATTCTCCGCCCAGCTGCTCAATGCGTTGCCGCATGGCGCGCAGACCGTATCCTCCCGTTTCTGACGGCGGAGGTACCGCTCCGGGATCAAAGCCGCGGCCGTCGTCGAACACGTCAAGGGTGATCGCGTCCGGCAAGTACCCAAGTGTCACGCTGGCGTTGTCCGCGTGGGCATGAAGTTTGATGTTGGCTACGGCGCTCTGGGTCACGCGGAGCAGGGCGTGCCGAACCTCGGACGGGATGGGACGGGTCTCGCCGGTGACTTGCACAAGGACGTGGTCCAGATACTGCCGGGCGGCGCGTTCCAAGGCCTCGTGAAGGGGCGCGGTTTCCAGGCCAGGCGCCGAGAGCTCGTGCACCAGGCTCCGGGTTTCGGCGAGATTTCCGCGGAGGAGGCTGGCTGCTTTGTTGACTTCCTGCTGCGCCGCAGGATCGGGCCAGGAACGTTGGGCTGCCTCAAGAAGGAGCAAGCCGCTCGCGAGGCCTTGGGTGATGGTGTCGTGGATTTCACGTGAAACGCGCTCGCGTTCCGCCGCGATTCCTGCTGTCCGTTCACTCGCAGCCAGCCGTTCCTGAGCTTGGGTTACATCTTCGAAGAGCTTTCGCTGGAGGGCGGCGTCGCGCTCGATCTTGTCGTAAATCAACGTGAGCAGGGCGCCGGCAGCGAGCGGTCCGAGCAGCATGGCGACGTCCGTCCAACCGCTCATACGGAAAAGCCCGACGGCGGTGGCCGCCGCCGTCGCGCCGCCGGCCAGATACGCGGCCCACCCCCGGAATGCGGTGCGGCTGAGGAAGAAAATGGCGAAGGAGCACCATGCGAAGCTGGGCGCCGCGATCACCAGAGCCGCCCAGGCCGCTACCAGGGCAAACAACCATAGCTCGCGGTTTTGGGTCTGTTGGCGCTGCATGGGATTGCGGTGCTGGGTGGGCCGGGGGTGTTGGGTCAGCAACGCAGTCGTGACGTACAGAGCACACACGGCGACCGCCAAGGCCGCGGTCCACAGGTTGTCCGCGGGGGAGTGGCGCATGACGTAACGGACGGCAGAAGCCACCATCAGCACGGCAAAGCCCAGGTGCACCACCGCATCGATGCGGGTATCGATCCGGCTGCTGGGATCCGGCCGTTGAGGGGCTGCTGGCATTGGGTGGTTCCTGTTTCCGTTTCTGTCCGTGGTAGGCGCTCTTTCCATGCTAGATCCCGCGTGGTTGCTGGTCTCTCCACCTTTTGGCTGATACGGCTGACGGAAAGGCTGAGCTTGGAACCGGCGCACGGCCGATGCGTCTTGGGGGCCGCCCCCGGAAGCATGGATATGTACCCGAGATTGCCACTGCTTGCCACGAGGAGAACTCCATGAAGAAGTCCAACAAGATGATTGCCGCCGCCGCTGCTGGAGCACTGTTGCTTACTGGCGGGGTTACCGCAGTAGCCAATGCCGTGGCCCCTGGTGCCGCGCCTGTTAACGTTCCCGCAGCGCCGGTGACTGCCGAAGTGCAACCGGCTCCTGAGAATGTGGTGGCCCAGAACCGGATCACAGTGGGTGCTTCCAGCAAGGCCGTCAATGCCGCGCTTGCCAAGTGCCAGGCAGACAAGCTGCCGTTCGTGACCGTGGCCCTGGTGGATCGCTTCGGCACCGTCCAGGCCCTCCTCCGCGGTGACAACGCCGCCGAGCACACCATCGAGGCCGCCAAGCAGAAGGCTTACACTGCGGCTGCCTTTGGTGCCCCGACAAGCGAGCTCGCCAAGCGCATCAACGGCACCGGCCCGTCCATCGCGGACCTTCCCGGCACGCTTTTCCTGGCTGGCGGCGTCCCGTTGAAGGTCAACGGCGTATCCGTGGCTGGCATCGGCGTCGGTGGCGCTCCCGACGGCGCCTTGGACGAGGCATGCGCGACTGCTGGTGCCGAAGCCCTGGGCGTAGATGCAAAGTAGCCTCGAAGCCATGAGCTTGTGGAAGGTGCGCGGCGTGGCTGCGGGATCGGCGCTGCTAATCGCCGGACTGGTGGCTGGCTGCGCACCGGGTTCGCCGACTCAAGCAGCCCCCACCCCAGCTGTGGCGTCGAGCGCGAGTCCGGACCCGTCGTCGTCCCCGTCCCCAACGAGACTGTCCCCGGAGGCCCAACTGGAAACCGACCGGCTCCTGATCCTCGCCGCAAAAGCCAACGATCCCGTGCGGGTGCGGGAACTGATCGCGGCAGGTGGCGACGTCAACGCCAAGGATGACATCCAGGACTCCGCGTTCCTCTACGCGGGTGCGGAGGGCTTCAATGAGGTGCTTCAACTGACATTGGCGGCAGGGGCCGACGTCGCCAGCATCAACAGATACGGTGGCACGGCCCTGATCCCCGCGAGCGAGCACGGGCATACGGACACCGTTCGCATCCTGATCGCCGCGGGCGTGCCAGTGAACCACGTGAACAACCTGGGCTGGACGGCCATGCAGGAGGCCATCCTGCTCAACAACGGCGGGCAGAACCAGCAGGACGTGGTCCGGCAGCTGCTGGCCGCGGGAGCCGATCCGGATATCCGTGACCCCCAAGGCCGAACCGCCCTGCAGAACGCAGAGCGGCTCGGGTTCACGGAGATCGCGGCGCTGATTCGGAACCGCTAACCGAACTGAGTCGCAGTTGTGCGCGTTTAGACGCCTCAAAACGCGCACTGCTGCGACTCAGTTGGGTGGGTTAGACCGCCTCGAGCACGCTGACGTAGTTGGCGATGCCCACGCCGCCCATGTTCTGGACGGCGCCTCGCCGGGCATTGGGAAGCTGCATGTCTCCCGCGGTCCCGGTGAGCTGCATGGCCGCAATCACATGCTGGGACACTCCAGTTGCGCCCACAGGATGCCCCTTGGCCTTCAGACCGCCGGATACGTTCACGGGTAGTTTGCCGTCCTTGTATACCCAGCCCTCTTGGACGGCGCGCGACCCCTCGCCGCGGGGAGTCAGGCCCATCGCTTCGTACATGATGAGCTCGGCGATGGTGAAGCAGTCGTGGACTTCGGCGAAGTCCAGTCCGTCGATGCCCACTCCCGCCATGCCCAGGGCACGCTCCCACGATGCGCGGGTAGCGGCGAACTCGGTGGGATCGCGCTTCTCCGCCGGGAAGAAATCATTCGCGTGACCGAATCCGGCCAGGCGCACAGGTGCGGTTGCGCCGCCGGTAGCCGACGTTGAAATCACGACGGCGGCCGCACCGTCCGAGACCGGCGAACAGTCCGTACGGCGCAAGGGGTCCGCGACCATGGGGTTCTTGTCCGAGATAGTCCGGCAGAATTCCTCGCCAAAGTCGCGGTGCATCTGGGCGTAGGGATTGTCCATGCCGTTGTGGTGGTTCTTGGCTGCAATGGAACCGAGGACATCGCCGAGGCCTCCGGGGTAGTTGGCTGCGTCTATGCCCGTGCCGTAGCGCTTCCCGTAATGCTTCGCCACCTCCGCGAACAACCCCGTGAACCCTGTGGTGGACGCCTTGCCGGCCATTTCGTACGAGGCACCAAGCAAGGCAGCCCCCACAACGTCTGCTCCGGCGTCGGTCATCTTTTCCGCGCCGATCACCAAAACATTGCGGGCCGTTCCGGCGAGCACAGCCTTCACGCCTTGCTGGAACGCTGCAGAACCGGATGCGCACGCGTTCTCCGTGCGCGTTGCAGGGACATTGGCCAGGTCCGCAGAGAGTTGCAGTGCAAGCGACGACGTGAACCCCAGCGGCTGCATACCTGAGTTGAACTGGCCGAGATAGACCTCGTCGATGTCCTTGGCCTCAAGCCCGGAATTGCGGATCGCTTCACCGACCACTTGGACAATCAGTGATTCGAGGGTGTGATCCGTCAGCTTGCCGAATTTGCTGTGCCCCCACCCGGTGAGCAGGATGTCTTTGCCGAACTGGTCTTTCAGGCTCATGCGTTTGCTCCTTCGAAAGTGTTTGTTTCTGCAGGGTCCGGAGCGTCGGTGCTGATCGCCACCGTAAACTCCGCCTCTGTCTTGGTGCGGACCTCTTCCACCGTGACGCCCGGGGCGAGGCGGGCCAGCAGGAGGCGGGTGCCGCCGTCGTGCTTTTCTGCGTCCGGACCAAACGTTTCAGCGTCCGGCACGATGTCGAAGACCGCGAGGTCTGTGATGATCCGGTCAACGCACTTCAGCCCGGTGAGGGGCAGCGTGCATTCCGTGACGATCTTGGCCGAGCCGTCCTTGGCGTTGTGCTCGGTGAGGACCACGACCCGCGGTGTCCCGGCTACCAAATCCATGGCGCCGCCCATACCCTTGACCATCTTTCCCGGGATGGTCCAATTGGCCAGGTCCCCGCGGCCGGACACCTGCATGGCACCCAGGATCGCCACCTTTACATGCCCGCCGCGGATCATGCCGAAAGACGTAGCAGAATCGAAAATACTTCCACCCGACGTGATGGTGACGGTCTGCTTGCCGGCATTGATCAGGTCCGCGTCCTCCTCGCCCTCATAAGGGAACGGGCCCATGCCGAGCAACCCGTTCTCGCTCTGGAGAACCACCCGCACGCCGTCGCGCAGGTTGTTGGCCACCAACGTGGGGATGCCGATGCCGAGGTTGACGTAGTCGCCGTCGTTCAATTCTTCAGCCGCAATGGCGGCCATCTGGTCTCGTGTCCAGCCCATGATGTGTGCTCCTTGTTCTATAAACCGATATCGCTTCTTTAGGCCCTTACCGCTTCGCGTGGCCGGACGGTTCGCTGTTCGATGTCCTTAACCCGCGCGGTGGCCTGCACCAGCCTCTGGACGTAGACGCCGGGAGTGACGATGTGGTTGGGATCCAGCTCGCCCGGCTGAACGATGACCTCTGCTTCGGCGATGGTGACTTTGCCGGCAGTGGCGACGACCGGGTTGAAATTCCTCGCCGTGTAGCGGTAGATCAGGTTTCCGTCCGTGTCCGCGGTGTGGGCGTGGACAAGCGCGACGTCGGCGGTGATGGCGCGCTCGCGGACGTACGTCACGCCGTCGAACTCTTCCAGTGGCTTGCCTTCGGCAACCAAGGTGCCCACGCCGGTCCGCGTGTAGAAGGCAGGGATGCCGGCGCCACCTGCGCGAAGGCGCTCGGCGAGGGTGCCTTGCGGAGTGAATTCGACGTCGAGCTTGCCCGCCAGATACTGCTCGGCAAACAGTTTGTTCTCGCCGACGTAGGAAGCGATGACCTTCCTGACCTGGCCTGCCTCGATCAGGACGCCGAGCCCCTTGCCATCCACGCCCATGTTGTTGGAGACGATGGTGAGATCCTTGGCGCCCGACTCCCGCACGGCATCGATCAGGTCGGCAGGGATGCCACTCAGGCCAAAACCCCCGACGGCGATGGTCAGGCCGTCTGCCATCAAGTCCTGGAGCGCTTGGGTTGCGCTAGTGTGCATCTTCGACATTGGAACTCCTCTTTGAGCCTTCGTGGTGGACATATCCACGTTGTGGACTTGTGACCTGTAGAGGAGCCTAGGTTTGATTCTTAACGAGGTCAATGGCGCTACTGCTTGGCTACTCACGGTGTGGACTGTAGGCTCAATGGCGTCCATATTGTGGATGAAAGTTCGTGTGGAGGCTGTTTTGGTGGCAGAGAAGACAAGTACAAACCCCGTGCAGGGTGCCCAAGTTGTGGGCCGTGTTGCCCTGCTGCTGAGGCTTGTTGGGCGCAAACCCGAGGGAACATCGTTAGCCGGATTGGTTCGCGAGTCAGGGCTGACGCGGCCCACCGTGCACCGGCTCCTAACGTCCCTGGCCGCGGAGGGTCTGCTGGAACACGATTCGGCCGCCGGGAAGTGGGTTCTGGGGCCGGAGATCTTCCTCCTTGGATCGGTAGCGGCGGCACGCTTCCCCATGGAGGACATCGCCAGGCCGTCCCTGCGCAGGCTCGCTGCCGAGACGGGCGAGAGCGCCTTCTTCTCGATCCGCCGCGGCAATGAAACCGTCTGCGTGTTGCGCGAGGAAGGTTCGTTTCCGGTGAGGTCCTTCGTACTGCATGAGGGGGTACGTTTTCCGCTGGGTGTTGCCTCTGCAGGGACTGCGATTATGGCCTTTCTTTCTCCTGAGGAGCAGGAAGGGCTGCTGGAGGACTGGCCAGCGCATGCTGGCGACTTTGCCGTGGGGCATCCGGCCGATGTGGTGCGGGACAACCTTGAACGGACCCGGCTGACGGGCTACTCGGTGAATCCGGGGCTGATCCTTGAAGGAAGTTGGGGGATGGGCGCGGCCGTTTTTGACCAACAAGGGCGGCCCGCATGGGCCCTTTCCCTAACGGGGATCGAACCTCGGTTCCGCCCTGATCGACAGGAATTCCTCGGCAAGTTGCTGCTTGAGGAAGCTCACCGGATGACCGCGAAACTGCAAGGCTGACCCAAGTAAGTAGCAGATGATGCCGTTTTGAGCGTTCTAAACGGCATCATCTGCTACTCAGTTGGGCTAGCGCAGCTCCAGTCGCATGAGCACTCTCGGGAAACCGTTGAGGACGGACGTTGTCTCTGCGACTTTTGTGAATCCGGCCTTCTCGAAGAGCCGGCGCGTGCCCACGTACGCCATGGTCAGGTCCACTTTGTTGCCTTTGTTGTCCACGGGGTAGCCCTCAATGGCCGGCGCGCCATGGCTCTTTGCGAAGTCGATCGCACCCTGGAGCAGTGTATGGGAGATGCCCTTTCCGCGATGCCCGGGCCGCACGCGAATGCACCACACGGACCAGACCTCGGCGTCGTCCACGTGCGGGATCTTCCTATTCGTAGCGAAGCTCGTGTCGGCGCGGGGGTGGACGGCAGCCCACCCAACTACTTCGCCGCCGTCGTAAGCGAGAACGCCTGGCGGCGGATCCTCCGCAACCAGCTTTTCCACGAACTTTCCCCGCTCCTCCCGCTGGAGCGCAAGGTTCTGCTTCGAGGGAATCCGGTAACTCAGGCACCAGCACACGTTGGCGTCAGGACGTTTGGGGCCGACGATGGTTTTCACGTCCTCGAACACCGCTGCGGGCCGAACTTCGATTGCCATGCGGCCTATCCTGTCATCCGCCCCGACGCGCCGGACCTTAATTCCTGATAATTTCCAGGACAGCGTCACGCACGAGGGTCATAGTCCCGGCAGTCTTAGCCTCGACGTTGAGCCGCAGCAGTTCTTCCGTGTTTGAAGCCCGGACGTTGAACCACCAGTCTCCTGATTCCGCGGTCACGGTTAGACCATCCAAATCATCAATGAGAGATCCGTCCACCTGTTCGTAGAGTGCCTGGATGTCTGCAATCAACCGGACACCGTCCGTCACGGCTGAGTTGATTTCACCGCTTGAGGAGTACGGTTCGTACTGCCGTGCAAGGCTGGAAAGCGGCGAGGGCTGTTCGCCAAGGGCGGCGAGGACGTGCATTGCGGCGAGCATGCCGGTGTCCGCGTTGTAGAAGTCGCGGAAGTAGTAGTGGGCGGAATGTTCACCACCGAACACAGCCTCCTCTTCGGCCATGCGGGCCTTGATGAACGAGTGGCCCACCCGTGTACGTACCGGACGACCGCCAGCGGCTTGAATGAACTCTGGAACCGACTGCGACGTAATCAGGTTGTGGATCACGGCGGGCTCCACCTCCCCGGCCGCTCGAGCCTTGGAAATTTCACGCACTGCAATCATGGACGTTATGGCGGAGGGTGTGACGGGTTGTCCGGTCTCATCGACAACAAAGCAGCGGTCCGCATCGCCGTCGAACGCCAGCCCAAGGTCGGCGCCGTGGGCGAGTACGGCTGCCTGCAGATCGCGGAGGTTCTCCGGTTCCAGGGGGTTGGCCGGGTGGTTGGGGAAGTTGCCGTCCAACTGAAAATACAGGGGGACAATGGTCAGCGGCAGTGCCTGTAGAACTTGGCTGTCCAGCACCGCGGGAACTGTCATTCCCGCCATTCCGTTTCCGGCGTCGACAACAACCTTGAGCGGACGAATGCCGGAAAGATCTACGAGGGAACGCAGCTTGCGGGCATACTCTTTAAGGACGTCGAGTGAGCTCACAGTCCCCACTGATTCGGCCTCGGGAATACCTTCATTCAGGTAGCGCTGGGCGAGATCCCTGATATCGAACAGTCCTGAATCGGATGAGATGGGGATGGCTCCAGCCTTGGCCATTTTGATTCCGTTGTACTGCGCTGGGTTGTGGCTGGCCGTAAAGATGGCGCCCGCCGCGTCGAGCGATCCGCAGGCAAAGTAGAGTTCGTCGGTCGAAATCAATCCGAGGTCGTACACATCGGCACCCCGGGTGGAGGCGCCCTGCGAAAATGCCTCGACAAACCCGGGGGATGAACGACGCATGTCACCGCCGCAGAACACGGTCTTCCCCGCAAGGCCCAGAACGTCGACGAACGCGGCACCGATGGCTCGTGCGATCTGATCGGTCAGTGTAGTGCCGACTATGCCGCGGACATCGTAGGCCTTGAATGACGAGGACAGATCCATAAGTCTCCTTGAGGGCACCTTTTGAGAGGAAGCGAACGCTTAATGTTCGAATAACAACAAAAGCCTATCGGATGCCGAAGTCCGTATCCGTATATGAACCGACGCGTCGGCCAGGGACTTCGCTGCAACCGCAAGTAGTGGCGATTTCAAGCCGGACGGACTTTGGGGCCGTTGCATCGAGTGTGAGGGAGACGGTTTCGCCGCTATTGGTGGAAACCCGCAGGGTGCTTTCTTCGGATGAAACGTCAAACATGGTGGTCCTCTTGGTCGGTTATGGGTTGGCGAGCGGGCTCAGCCGACGGCGTCCAGGACGCCTCGAACAATGGTGGCGGCTGCGCCGAGGTAGGCCAGCACGATCAGCAGTATCTGCGCGGCTCGCGCTGACACCCGCTTGGACGCGAGGTCGCCCAGGACGAGTCCCACGACGCACGCAGCGGCCACAGCCAGCCACATGGTGATCGGCAGAACGGGAAACGATTCCGGCGCGGTGACCGCCTTGGAGATGAGCGATAACGAGCCGATGGTGAAAAAATACGGCTGCATCGTGGCTGCGAACGACTTGTGCTGCCACCGCGTCGCTATCGAGTACATACTGACGGCCGGTCCTCCCACTCCTGCCGCAGTATTCATGAAACCGCTGAGACCTCCGGCGGTGAAGAGGTATCGGCGCCGTTTAGGCAGGACTGCCGACTTCATGACAAGAAGTACCGTGAGCCCGACAGCGAGGATGACGCCTATCGAGATCTCCAGGACAGCGGGCGGCATGAACCGTATGAGGATGGCCGCGGGGACAATCCCCAGGAGTGCTGATGCGGCCAGTGCCATGTATCGCTTCCAGTCAATATCCCGCACGACGCGGAAGATGATGGCACCGGCCGTCACGGCTCCACAGACGTTGACCAGCACCACACCCTCCACCGGGCCCAGCAGCAGAACCAGGAAGGGGGCCGCCACCAGTGCGAATCCCATCCCGGTCACGCGCTGCATCCCGGCGCCCATGACGACGGCGCCCAGCACCAGCCCGGTGGTCAGCATTTACGCCTTCCAGGCAATGTACTGAACCTCCTCGAATTCCTCGAGGCCGAGGCTCGATCCTTCCCGGCCCAGGCCGGACTGCTTGGCGCCGCCCATGGGTGCGAAAGCCACAGACGGAAGGGGATCGTTGACTCCGACAATGCCGGCTTCCAGCTGCTCGGGAATGTCCCAGCCGCGCTTTGGGCTGTTGGTCCACACGTACGCGGCGAGCCCCATTTCTGTGGCATTTGCTTTGCGGATTGCTTCCTCTTCCGATGAGAAGGTGACCACCCCGGCGGCGGGTCCAAAGACTTCTTCGCTCACCAGTGGGGCGTCGTCGGGAACGTCTGCCAGGAGCGTGGGGGCCATAAAGGAACCTTGTCCAGGAACGTGGGTTCGCTCGGTGACCCGGCGGGCGCCGCGACTGAGGGCATCGTCCACCAAAGCCTGTACGGCAGCCGCCCTTTCGGCGTCGATCACCGGACCAAGATCCGGAACGGGAGTGTCATCGTCGGGAACGCCGTGCCCAATGGTCATCGCATCAAATCGCGCAGCCAACTTGCGGGCGAATTCGTCTGCCACGCAGTCCTGGACCAGGAAACGGTTGGCAGCTACGCAGGACTGGCCAGTGTTACGGAGCCTGCCAAGCACTGCGCCCTCAACCGCGGCATCAAGGTCGGCGTCCTCGAAGACGATGAACGGTGCGTTGCCGCCCAGTTCGAGCAGCGGCCTCACCACCCGTTCGGAGGCAGACGCCATGATTTGCCGGCCGACGCCGGTGGAGCCGGTGAAGCTGACCGCCCGCACTGCGGGGTGCTTAAGCAGCGCTCCGGTAATGTCCCGGGATGGTCCGTGGACCAGATTTACGACGCCGGCCGGGAACCCTGCATCGTGCAGGATCTCGAACAGTCCAGTAGCGGCGAGGGGTGCCTTTTCGGAGACTCGACCCACCACGGTGCAGCCTGCTGCGAGCATGGCTGCGAGCTTTCGGGCTTGGATGGAAACCGGGAAGTTCCACGGCGTGAGGCTGAGGGCGACGCCGATTGGCTTGCGGCTGCTGAGATGATGGCGGCCCCGGAGTTCCGGTGGGTTGACCGTTCCGGTGGTGCGGCGTGCTTCCTCAGCAAACCACCGGAGGTATTCCACCGAGAATTCCACTTCGCCCTGAGCTTCAGGGAGTCGTTTGCCGGCTTCCAGCGCCAAGGTGTGGGCCAGTTCGTCACGGCGCTCGGCCAGTAGACCTGCGGCGTTGTGGAGCAGGTCGGCCCGGGTGCGGGCTGTGGTCCGGGACCAGCTGCTGAACGCCTCTGCAGCGGCATCCGCGGCTTTGGTCGCTTCCTCCGTGCCTCCCCAAGCCACCTCGCCCACGGTGGTCCCGTTTCCGGGATCGGTGACGTCCTTGAACGTTCCGGCCGAGTGCCAGGTCCCATTGATCAGATGCTGTGCCGATTTCAGGTTCACGTGTATTGCCTTTCGTTGGCTGGAAGAAGTTTGGAGGTGTTCATCCCTTGCTGGCACCGGCGGTGATGCCCGCCACGAAGTAGCGCTGCAGGAAGATGTAGGCCACCACCACCGGCAGGGAGGCAAGGATGACTCCTGCGAACAACAGCGGGTAGTTGGTTTGGAATTCGCCTTGGAAGCTCAGCAAAGCCAACGGGAGGGTGCGGTTTCCGGGGGACTGGATGAACAAGAGGGGGTAAAGCAGCTCATTCCAGTGAATGACGAACAAGAAGATGGCCGCCGCCGCGATTGATGGTGTGGAGAGCGGCAGTGCGATCGAGGCGTAGGTCTTCCACAGGCCGGTTCCGTCGATGGAGGACGCTTCGTAGAGTTCTTTTGGAAGTGTGCGCATGAAACCGCCAAGGATGAACACGGCGATCGGCAGCGTGGAGACCACGTTGGCCAAGATCAATCCCTGGAGGTTGTCCAGCAGTCCGAGCCGTCCGAAGAGTACGTAAAGCGGGACCATGTTGGCCTGGGCGGGGATGGCCATACCGAGCACGAGGAAGCCGAAGATGGCCCAGGACACGAAGCCCTTGAGGCGGGACACGGCGTAACCGGCCAGGCTGGCAATAAAGAGCGTGACTGGTACGGAGACGGCGGTGACGATGACGCTGTTCCAGAAGGAGGAACCCAGGTCCTGGCCGCCGATCACCTCGGCGTAGTTGGCGGGGGAGAGGGAACGCGGCAGGCTGAACGGGCCTTCGAACAATTCCTGCGTGGATTTGAAGCTGCCGAAACCTACCACGGTCAGCGGAATGATGATGATTAGCGCGTAGATGCCGAGGATGGCGCGGCGGCTTATTGAAGCGAGCATGCTGTCATTCCCCCTTTGGGGTCAGCCGGAGCAACCGGCGCTGAATCCACGTGACCAAGGCAATCATCGCCATGAAGATGATCGACTGGGCGGCGGCGTAGCCGAACTCCGAGTTGGCAAAAGTGCTGTAGATGCGGGTGGAGAGTATGTCCAGCGAGCTCTTCGGCGGGTTGCCCGCGATGCCCAGGATCAGGTCGAAAGCCTTGAACGATTGCACGGTGGTGTAGGCCACGACGATGGATGTTGCAGGGGCCACGAAAGGCCAGGTGATGGACTTGAATTGCTGCCATTTGTTGGCACCGTCCATTTCCGCTGCCTCGTAGAGTTCCCGCGGTATGGACTGCAGGCCTGCGATGTAGACCACCATCATCTGTCCGGCATGGAACCAGACCTGGGTAACGGCTACCCAGTAGAGCGCCTGGTTGCTGTCACCGAGGTAGGACCCTTGGAGTCCTTGGAGTCCCGTGGCACCCAGCACCGAGTTGGCCAGGCCGAAGTTGGGATCGTAGATGAACTTCCAAATGAAGGCCACGGACACTGAGGACAGGATGGTTGGGAAGAAGAACAACGCCCGCAGCAGGATGCCGCCACGCGAGTTCTTTGTCAGGAGCAGGGCCAGCACAAGCGAGAACGCCGTTTGGGCTATGACTACCAGCAGTACGAACTTCAGGTTGTTGGTCAGCGCGTTGGTGAACAACGAGTCCTTGGTGAACGCCCGGATGAAGTTGTCCACGCCCACGTAGTCGAACGCCGCCGAGAAGCCGTTCCAGTCCGTAACGGCATACTGGAAAGCCTGAAGGGTGGGCATCACGAGGAAGAATGCGATGACCGCGACGGCGGGGAGCGGGAAGAGGTACAGCGCAGGATTAACGCGGGTAGGGGACCGGCGCTTCTTCGTCGCACTTTCCATCCTTCTGTCCGGCGCCTTTCGCTTGGCAGCCATTCCGGTGTGGGTGCTCATAGCCGTTCATCCACAATCTTCTGGGCAGCTTCGGCCGCTTGCTCAGGGCTCGTGCCGGAGATGACAGCCGTTGCGCTGGCCTCCACGGCGTTACGTACGTCCAGGTTCTGGAACTGGAAGCGGGCTGCCAGCGCCGTCCTCTTATCCAGCCATGGGCTCAAACGCTTGAGGTCCGCGTTGGTGTATTCGACGTCCTTGACGGAAACGTGCTGAGCCGTCTGGTTGGCGTAGTAGGCGGCATTTTCAGGTTCGGACAGGAAATCAATCCATGCTGCCGCCGCGGCCTGGTGCTTGCTTGCAGAATTGACGCCGAGGATGAACGTGGCGTTGTAGGCGCCCTCGTACTTGGCTTTCCCGTCGGTGGACGTGTTGGGGAATACCAGCTCGATGGGGAATTTAGCCCCCAGGTTGCGGACCGCGGCAATGTGGTAGGACCCCGTGGCCAGCATGGCCGCCTTGCCTTGTGAGAACAGGTTCTGGGCGGGCTCTACCGCGGTGCCCGTGGCGTTGGGCTGCAGGAAGGGGGCCAAGTCCTTGTACTGGTTCAGCATCTTGATGAACCAGTCGTCAGTGCACTTGAGCTTACCCTGCTCGATTTGGGAACACATATCATCCACGGGCGCGTTGTTGGCGATCATGCAATTGAAGAGCTGGCCACCGTTTCCTACATCGCCGCCGGGCCATGAGATGGGCGTTACGCCGGAGGCCGCCAGCTTCTCACACATGTTGAGGAAGGCATTCCAGTCCTTCGGAGCGAGCTCGGCCCCGGCTTTGTCGAACAGGTCCGTGTTGGCCATGGGCATGGGGAAGACCACTTGATAGGGCAAGCCCAATTGGCTGTCTCCAGACTGCCCGGCCGTGAGCAAGCCTTTCTGGTAGTTGCCAACGGCCTTGCTGTTCTTAAGCTCGGTGTAGATTCCGGCCTCGCCGAAGTTCTTGAACTGAGCGCCCCGGAACGTGGCAAACGCGTCCCCGATGGCCGCGCCTCGGACCTTCTGCAAACCCTGGGCGTTGTAGTCGTTGGAAGTCGAGATGTCCTGGGCGACCTCCACGCCGTTATTCTTTGCAACGAAGCGCTTGATCAGCTCGTCGAACACTGCTTTGTCTTCGCCACGCCAGTGAGCGAAGGACACCTTGCCGGTGATATCACCGGTTGCCGGAGCAACCGGCCCGGTGGAGCCACCCGGGGTTGTGGAACCGCCAGGTCCTGCGCATGCCGCGGCGGTGGCGCCGAGACCCAGGGCACCAAGAACGGCCATTGCCTGCCTGCGTGAAATCTGACTCACAAAATTCTCCTCATTGAGTGTTGCTGTGCCTAGTTTTTTGGAACGGGGGGGGGGGCGCCTTCACGGCCTCCGGGACGGATCAAGCGGTGGTTCGTTGTGCGGATACCACCTCATCGACCACGGCGCAGAGCCGCTGCAGCCGACTGACAGCATCGGTGGACAAGGATTCGACCACGTCGGCGGAGCCGATGCAGGACGCCCACACGGCTCGTCCGGACAGGAACCCGCTGGCCCCTTCCAGACATGCCCATCGGACGGCGTCAGGGAATATGTCCTCCGGTACGCCGGATGAGAGAACCACCCAGGGGCCGTCGATGGCTTTAGTCAGTTCGGCGCAAGCTGCACGGACCTCCGCCTCAGGGGCTTGGCCTTTGAACGGGACCTCCGCCTTGTAAAGATCGGCACCCAGGCGGCCGAGTTCCTTGGCCGCGGCCAGGATGCCGGCGTTCCAGTCGAAGTCTCCCCCCTCCAGAGGCTTACGGGAGACGGGTTCGATGATGCTGAGCAACCCCGCGGACTTGCAGCTCTCCACGAATTCACGGACCATCGCCACCCGCCCCTCGGCGGGTTCGTCCGGGCGGTAGAGCACCAGGAGCTTTAGTGCCTTGGCGCCAAGGGCAGCGTACTTCGCTGGATCAACCAGTTTGTCGATGGTCACTTCACCCACCAGTTCGCCATGGGCAGACTCGAAGTGGTCGGCGGAGGCGATGAGTCCGCAGCTGGGGTCCACCACGTTCTCTTCAATGGCCTGATCCAGTGCGAATTGGCGATCGATGAGCACGCCGGAGGCGTACGGAGTGAGGATCCGGGCCGCAGCGAGTTTGAAGTCGCGGAGATCCTGGTCGGTTACAGGCCGGTCAGTGTGCTCGGCGAACATGTTCCGCATGGCTTCGCGCTGATCGACAGCGAGCATGGCGAACGCACCTGACGGACGCTGGAGGGAGGAAAGATCGGTAACGCTCATGGGCTGCTTCTTTCAGCTAGACAGTGTGATTGGTGGTCAAAGCGGGGGTTATGGCCTGGCGGGGAATCATGGAGCGCCCGTCCAGGCCTGCGCAGGATGCCGAGGCCGTGCGGCTTGCGAATGCCGAGGCCTCGCGTAGGGGGAGCCCTGCCGCAACGGCGGCGAGGATGGCGCCGTGGTAAACGTCGCCTGCGCCGAGCGTCGAAACGATCTCCGCAGGTGTTGCCGGTACGTGGAACGGAATGCCGCCCCGTTCCAGCCCCCAGGCTCCTTCGGAGCCTGCCGTGGCCACGACGGCGGAAGCTCCGCCGTCGACGGCTTTTTGCACGAGGGCCTCCGGGGACAAATCGTCACCGTACTCGGCACGCAAGCGTTCGATCGTTGGCACGTACAGTGCTACACCTTCCGGGCTGAAGGAAGGGATGGGGTTTCCGGCGTCCACACTGATCCGCAGGCCTGGCAGATTCGCTACGGCATTCCAGCCCAACTGGTCCACATGGACCCAGGCCGCACTGCGTACCAGTTCATGAAAGCGGCTGCCCGCGGGAAAGTGGACCGGAGGTACAGGTCGGGTGACGATCGCGCGGCTTTCGGTGGACCTGCTGACCACGATCACGCTGGCGCCCGTGCTGACGCCGGGATTCCGAATGACAGCCGACGTGTCTACGCCCTCGGCTTCGAGGCCGCTGATGATCCGGTCACCTTCCTCGTCTACCCCTACGACGCCGGCAAAAGCCGCCTTGGCTCCGGCACGGGCTGCCGCTACTGCCGCAGTGGCGGCCGGCCCGCCGCCTGCCGTTGCGAAATCGGCAGCCACGGTGCGGCTGTCGGCACTGGGGTAGTCCTGCACAAGGGCGATGGAGTCCAAAGTGGCACACCCGACGAAGAGCAGGGTTTCGGATGACTGTTGGTGCACGATCCACCTCGTTGTAGTTGGGCTGATTTGAAAAAATATACACACGCTATGTGTGAAAAACAACACATTCTGTATAGTGATGTTTGGGATGCAACGTCGGTCCCCCAACTCAACGCAGAGAAACGGAGCAGCTCATGGCATTGCCCTCTGGGGAAACAGCCCAAACCATTCGCTACGGCCTTATCGGCGCCGGCCACATGGCCCGCGAACATGTGCGTAACCTTGCTTTGATCCCAGGAAGCCGAATTACCGCGGTCTCCGATCCCACGCGCGCGTCCCTCGACCAGACGTCGGGCGAAATTGGCTACGAGGTGAAGACGTACTCCTCGCATCGGGAACTGCTGGCATCGGGGCACGTGGACGCGCTTGTGATCGCGAGCCCGAACGACACACACCTGGGAATTTTGAAGGACATTTTCGCCAGCGGCACCAACCTGCCCGTCCTGGTGGAAAAGCCCGTCTGCACCAGTGCGGAGCAGGCTGACGAGCTGGAAATCCTTGCCGCTTCGTACACCGCCCCGGTGTGGGTGGCCATGGAGTACCGCTATATGCCGCCCGTGCAGGAAATCATTCAGGCCGCACACGGTGGCAAGCTAGGGAATATCCATATGCTCTCGATCGTCGAACATCGTTTTCCGTTCCTGCACAAGGTGGGCGATTGGAACAGGTTTGCGGATCGCACCGGGGGCACTCTGGTAGAAAAATGCTGTCATTTCTTCGATCTGATGCGCCTGATCCTTCAGGACGAGCCAACCCGCGTCTACGCCAGCGGCGGACACGACGTCAACCACCTTGACGAGGTCTACGACGGCCGCACCCCGGACATGGTGGACAACGCCTACGTGATCGTCGACTTCAAGCGCGGCAGCCGCGCCATGCTGGAGCTGTCCATGTTCGCTGAGGGGTCCAAATTCCAGGAACGCATCTCGATTGTGGGCGACACGGCCAAAATCGAGACCCTCATCCCCGTCGCCGCCAACCACTGGATTGAGGGTGACGAGACTGAAGCCACGGTCGAGTTCAGTCCGCGATCACCGCTGGGACCGGAAAAGCATGAAGTTCCTGTCGATGAAGCAGTCCTTGCCGCCGGGGCACACCACGGATCCACTTACTATGAGCACCTCGGTTACCGGAAGGCCATACTGGGTGAAGGTTCGGTTGATGTGACGGTGGCAGATGGTCTTCAATCCGTCAGGATGGGCTTGGCAGCCGAGCGGTCCATTGTTGAAGGGCGCGCCATTGAACTCGACGCAGCGAAGGTTGTTGCTCGGAAGTAAGTAAGATTGTGTTGGAATTACAACACTTTGCGACACCCTTAGTCGTCCAGGTGTACACGAGGAAAGGGGAGGCCATGAGCATCGCACGGGAAGAGGCGCCGCTGACGCCCCGTCAGCGCACCATTCTGGACGAGCTCGGCCGTCGGGGGTTCCTTTCCACCGCGGACTTGGCAGGAACGTTCGATGTCTCTGACATGACAGTCCGCCGCGACACCCGGGCGCTGTCCAAGCTCGGGCTGGTCAAGGTGGTCCACGGTGGGGTAAGCGCCGTGGAGGGCCACGGGCAGAACGCTGACTTCGCGGCGCGTGCCCGCGAGGATGCCGACGCGAAGCAGCGCGTCGCCAAGGCCTGTGTGGACCTGGTGGCTGACCGTGACGCCATCATTCTTGATGCGGGAACTACGACCTACCAGATCGCCCAGGAACTGCCGACATCTTTCATGGGCACGATCATCACCCATTCGGCGCCCGCGATACAGAGGTGCCTGCAGCTGACGTCTGCACGCACCATTTGCTTGGGTGGCGAACTGTTATTGGACAGCCAGGCGTTCAACGGTCCCATGACCGTCAGCGCCGCACAAGGTCTGCGCGCCAAGACCGCATTCATTGGTGTCAGCGGGATCCACGACGAAGCGTTTTACATTGAACGGGATGTAGAACGCGCCACGAAACTCGCCCTCATGGCATCGGCCGAGCAGGTGGTGGTGGTTGCTACGCATCAGAAAATGCTGCGGTATGCGCTGGCCAAGCTGGCTGTATTTGATGCGGTTGACATTCTTGTGACGGATGCGCCCCCGCCACAGGAAATTGAAGCCGCGTTGAAAGCGGCCGACGTGAAACTCATCGTGGCGGCATGACCGCATAGTTGCGGTTCTGCCTACTGGAGCCTGAGGCTCCTGATGCGCCTTGGCCGCTCGCCGACGCTTTTTCGCGAAACCCTGTGATCCTTGGGCGCCCGCAGCCATGGATCACGACGCCCGAGCTCCCCGCTGTATTGATAGGTCGCCAATTGGCGTCCAAGTTTTTACCGTCAATGTCCGAAATCAAACTCACTCTGGTGGAATTCGATCATCGGGCGTTAGGATCAGAACAGGCCCGTTTCGGTGGCCGCAAAACTTATTGAGGAGATGCACATGACGTGGCTGAACAGCGCCGCTCACGCACGTTGGCTCGAAGCAGAAACGGATCGGCTCATCAATTTCGCAGCCGGTTCAAAGGTCGCCACCGGGTTCGGCTGGCTCGACAACTACGGCAAAGTGATCGCCGACAAGCCGACCCATCTGTGGATCACCGCCCGAATGGTTCATAGCTTTGCCGTCGCAGCATTGATGGGACGCCCTGGTGCTGCTGCCATGGTGGACCACGGCATTGCTGCGCTCAACGGAGTCTTCCGTGACAGCGAGCATGGCGGCTGGTACGCGGAGGTCGACGAGAACGGGGCCGTAAACGACACAAAGTCCGGTTATCAGCATTCCTTTGTACTGCTGGCTGCAGCCAGCGCCGTCGCGGCCCGGCGGCCAGGCGCCCGCGAGTTGCTCGACGAGGCGTTGCACATAGCTGACTCGAAATTTTGGGACCATGAAGCCAATATGTGCTTCGACTCCTGGAACCGCGACTTCATGGAAACCGAGGCATACCGCGGCGGAAACGCCAGCATGCATTCAGTTGAGGCGTACCTCATTGTTAGCGATGTGACCGGCGAGAACCGCTGGATTGAACGCGCACTCCACATCGCTGAAGTGCTCATTCATCAGTTCGCACGGAACAACAACTACCGCGTTTTCGAGCACTTTGACCCGGAATGGAATCCGATTCCCGAGTACAACACCGACGACCGCGCCAGCCAGTTCCGTGCTTACGGCGGAACTCCTGGCCACTGGGTCGAGTGGGCGCGCTTGCTCTTGCACCTTCGTGCCGGCCTTGAGGCTCGGGGCATGGAGGTCCCAGCGTGGCTGACGGAGGATGCGAGGGGCCTTTTCGATGCTGCCATCCGCGATGCCTGGGAGCCGGATGGTCATCCTGGATTCGTCTACTCGGTCGACTGGGACGGGAAGCCTGTTGTCACGTCCCGCATTCGTTGGGTGCCGGTTGAAGCGATCGGGGGCGCTGCTGCGCTCTATATGGCAACGGGAGACCAGACCTACGCGGACTGGTATGAGCGAATCTGGGATCACGCCCGCGATTGGTTCATCGACTACGAGCATGGCTCTTGGAAGCAAGAACTCGACGAGCGAGGCAACGTTGCCTCAACTGTCTGGTCAGGAAAAGCAGACATTTACCACTTGTGGCACTGCCTGGTGGTTCCCCGGTTGCCCTTGGCGCCGGGACTCGCGCCTGCACTTGCCGCAGGCTTGCTGGACGTTCGCCTTCGTACAGCCCAGGAAGCTGAGACGCCGCGCGCTGGTTGAACCGTGCGCCTGGCAAATTGACCAAAAGGCGGGGCGGTTCTGGCCCCGCCTAAAGGCTGCTGCGTCAACTCCAAGCAACGACATCAATACGGGGAAGGCGGACCGGGGGATCATTTTGACTTACCCCTGTCAAGGGACGACCTGCGCAGCAGAACCGGGGCACCAGCAACAGGCTGGTGCCCCGGCTGTCCGGGCTTGGCTCTCCTACTCGCGCTGGTTCGGTTAGACTGGCGGACGTGATGACCGGATCGGGCACCTGCCCTGCACGGATTGGCTACCCGGCCGACCTCTGAAGCCTTGCTGCGTCATAGGCGCGGCTGCCCCGCGGGCACCTCCTTGTGGATCGATGAACTGATGCCATCGAACGAAATCCACACAACAAGGAGTTATGCATGCCCGCACTTTTCAACCACACCATCATCGCGTCCATCGATCGCGCCGTCTCTGCCGAGTTCTACCGGTCCATCCTCGAAGCCGACGAAGCTCCCAATTGGGGCCCCTTCACCAACCTGACCTTGGATGGCGGCGTAATGCTCCAATTCGCTGAGCCCCCGGTCGAGATCCAGATGCAGCATTACGCCTTCCTCGTTGACGACCAGCATTTTGACCGCGCCTATCAGCGTCTGGTGAGCGCCGGCGTCGAGCATTGGGCGGACCCGCAGATGATCCGTCCGGGCGAGACCAACACGGAGCACGGTGGCCGGGGTGTCTACTTCAAGGACCCCTCTGGCCACGCGCTGGAGCTGATCACGAAGCCGTATTTTTAAGCCACCCGAGGCAAGGAGTCCCGGTCTTGTTCGCACATCCCCGCGTACAACGTTGGGTAGAGCGAACAAGACCGGGCCTCCCAAGGCGCAGGGGTTATCCGAACGTGAAGGAGTACGCCTGGATGCCCTGGGGGATCTTGACCTCGAGTTTGCCCTCGCGGATTCCGGGGTCGTCCACGATCTGATAAAGCGTCGGCGTCCCTGAGACCGCTACGGACGTGGTCTTGGCATCGCGGACAACTTCGATCATGCCTTCACCACTGACCACGATGTACACCTGCTTGGCGTGGTAGTTCAGGGCAACGGAAGAGCCAGCGCCGGCAGGGGTTATGGATTGGGTTCCGAGATCCCACGAACCCTTCAAGGAAAAGCTGTCAGCGGGCTGATTCGCTGGCGTTGAATATAGGCCAACCCCTGCTTTATAGGGTTCCTCGCCCGCATAGTTGACCTTCTTGGTGGTGCCCAAGTACGTCTCCGGAGTGGTGGCACCTGCTACCGGGCCGTCGTCGGACGCTTCAATGGGTGCCGGCAGCGCCGCTGAAGGGTTGGCCTCTTGCAGGAGTTTGCGGATCAGTTTCTCCGTGGTCTGGTAACCGCCCTCGCCGAACTTGATGTGCCGAACTGTTCCCTCGGAATCGATCAAGTAGTGGGCCGGCCAGTAGCGGTTCCGGTAGTTGGTCCAGGTGGAGAGGTTGTTGTCGATGGCCACGGGGTAGGTGATGCCTATGTCCTGCGCACCGGACATGACGTTGGGGATCTCCTTCTCGAAGGCGTACTCGGGGGAGTGGACGCCGATGATTTCCAAGCCGGAATCCTTGTACTTGCTGTACCAATCGGTGAGGTGCGGAACGGTGCGCTGGCAGTTGATGCAGGAGTAGGCCCAGAAATCCACCAGAACCACCTTGCCGTTGAGGTCCTTCAAGTTCACGGCCTGGCCGCCAGGGGTGTTGAACCATTCCTGGATGCCCTTGATGTCCGGGGCGGTGCCGCACGATTCAAGCTCGGTGGCACCGTTGCTGCACTTGTCCAGATCACGGTTCTGCTCGTTCACCAGGCCGCCCAGGTCCAGTGCCTTCTTCACAGCCTCGTTGTCCTGGACCTGTTCCTGGAGTGTGGAGGTGTAGTCGGGCACGAGTTTCTGTAGCAGCTGGGGAAGGTTGAACACCAACCCGATTGCCAGGGCGATCATCATGACGCCACCGGCAATACGGATCTTGCGCTGGTTCTTGCGGAACGCCTTGACCCGCTCTGCGACGCGGCGCCCAGCCAACGCGAACACCAGCAGCGGAACGGCCGCACCCACGGCAAACGTCAACGTGAGGACTATGGTTTCCGGGCCCACCTGTCCGGTGGCACCGGCCACGGCAATGGCGGCAAGCACTGGTCCTGCACAGGGGACATAGACGACGCCGAGCGCCAGTCCCAGCACCAGCCCGCCATTTTCGGTGCCTACCTTTCGCTGCGGGATCCACGAGAACGGCTTCTCCAGGATGTGCTGGAAACGATCGAAAATCAGGCCGCAACCAATCAGCACCAGCACCACCAGCCCGATCCATCGAAGCAGGTCCTGCGGCAGGTTCACCAAGGTCAGCAGGAACGAGCCAACCAACGTGAATGTGCTGAAGCTGATCACCAGGCCCAGGATCACCAGGTAGGGGCGCAACCCTGCCCGCCGACGCTGGCGGGATTGGGCCTTAAGCTCGACGGCGGTCCGCGGCACCTCTGTTGCCGCGGAACTGCTCACAGGGCCTTTCCGCGCACCCTGTACGCCTCCGGAAAGAAAGATGACGGGCAGGACGGGCAGGATGCAGGGCGAGATGCCTGTAATCAACCCGCCGAGCAGCCCGATTAGTGCTAATTGCAGCATTGCGTCTCCCAACGTTCGCCGGACCGGCCATGAAGGGTGCCGGCTCCGGATATCTGTAGGCAGTTCGGAGCCGAAGCCGCGATGGCTTGGTTTAAAAACTTTTTCAATCCGTACCCATCCACGCCGCTGCGACCTCCGAATAGCTGGTGAGGCACAAACCGCCGGCGACGCAGATGCAGCGCCGGGGAGCCAGTGCCCACACCCAATGGACCCAACGCCCTGGTTCCACGAACAAGGAGAATGACATGCTGTCCACAAAGCGCCCCGCCCTCGCCTTCGTTGGCCTCACTGCAGCCGCCCTTCTCGGACTCACCGCTTGTGGTGGTTCAAGCAGTTCCAGCACACCTTCGTCGTCGTCAGCCGCCCCGGAGATGACGTCCGCGGCACCGTCGCCGTCGGCTTCAGCCATGACCAGCGCCGCCATGGATCCCGCCCGTGATCTTGTTGGCCCGGGCTGTGCCGGTTATGCCGCGCAGGTTCCGGATGGTGCCGGTTCGGTAGTGGGAATGGCCCAGGACCCGGTTGCCGTTGCCGCTTCGAACAACCCGCTCCTCAAGACTTTGACTGCCGCTGTTTCAGGCAAGCTCAACCCGAAAGTGGACTTGGTCTCCACCCTCAATGGCAGCGAATTCACAGTCTTTGCACCTGTTGATGATGCTTTCGCGAAGATTGACCCCGCAACCATTGAGACGCTGAAGACGGACGATGCCCTGCTGAGCAAGATCCTCACTTACCACGTAGTCCCCGGCCAGCTGAGCCCTGACCAGATCGTCGGAACGCACAAGACGGTCCAGGGTGGCGAAGTGACCGTTGGCGGCAGCAAAGATGCACTCACAGTTGACGGCGCCAACGTGATTTGCGGTGGTGTCCACACGGCCAACGCAACGGTTTACCTCATCGACTCCGTGCTGATGCCCAAGTAAGGTTGCCCGTCCGCGAACAAAAAAGTCCGCAAACAAAAAAGCAGGCGCCGAGATCCGGCGCCTGCTTTTTTGTTGGAAATGAAGGGTTATCGCTGGCCTAGGTCGCTATCAACGTAGGAGCCCTGGACCGTGGCGGTGGTTCCGCAAGTGCAACCACCGTCAACCTGGAGCTTGACCGTTACGGGCTTCGTGGCATCCAAGGTGAAGCTCACGGTGTCCCCGGAATCGGTGGAGACACGGAGAATGCTTTCTTGTTCATGGGTTTGCGTCATTGCGGGACACCTTACTTGTCGGTTGGCTGGGGGCGGGGAGACTGAACGGTGGGGACGGTTCCGGTCGGAGTTCCGCCGGGACAGTCGGAATCCGGGCAGTCCTCCGCACACTCGTGCCTGGTCACCAGGTCGAATTGAACGCCCCGATGTTGTTCCACGCCCGTACGAATCGCGCGTTCAACAACGGATGTCGCCAAGCGCCTACGCAGTGACAGAGGATCACGGCGCAGGTCCTTCGTGAGGGCGAAACAGAGCAGCAGCATGACGAGGACGAACGGCAACGCGGCAACGATGGTGACTCTTTGGAGTCCGGCCAAGGCCTCGGATGGCTCGTCGCCGCCGGCTAGAAGCATAACGGCGGCGACTGCACCGGTGAGGCTTCCCCAGAAGATGACGACTGCACGGCGGGGGTGTTCCGCTCCATTGGAGCTGAGCGAGCCCATGACAATGGACGCAGCATCGGCGCCGGTGATGAAGAAGATCGCCACCAGAACCATGGCAAGTACGATCACCGCGGCCGTGAGCCAGCCAGGCATACCAAGGTTCTTGACGAGGTCAAAGAGCGCACCGTCGAAATTGACGGACGGTACACCGTTGGTCATGGTTACCAAGCCTGCCGTGCCGGCTTTGTCCGCTTCCTGCTGCACGTGGAAGGCAGCTCCGCCGAAGATGCCGAACCAGATCACACTGACCACGCTGGGTACCAGCAACACGCCGGTGACGAATTGGCGGATGGTGCGGCCTCGGCTGATGCGTGCGATGAAAAGACCGACGAAGGGCGTCCAGGAGATCCACCAGGCCCAGTAGAAGATGGTCCAGCTGGTCATCCAGCTGCGCAACGCTTCGTCGCCCACCGCTTCGGTCCGGGACGACATCTCTGCCAGGTCCCTTGCGTAGTCACCGATCGCGGAAGGGATCAGGTTGAGGATGAACAGGGTGGGCCCGGCAACGAACACGATGAGGGCAAGGACGACTGCCAGGACCATGTTGATGTTGGAAAGCCACTGAATGCCGCGGCTGATGCCGGAGACAGCTGAGGCGACGAAGCAGAAGGTCAGGACGGCCACGATCACCACGAGTACCGGGGTGCCGATTTCGCCTACCCAGCCGTTGGAGGTCATGCCGCTGCCGATCTGCAGGGCACCAAGGCCCAGGGAGGCGGCCGTTCCGAAGAGGGTGGCAAAGATGGCCAGGATGTTGATGAATTTCCCGATCGGACCTTCAACCATCCTTATCCCGAACAGGGACGTGAACGCGGTGGAGATCAGTTGCCTGCGGCCCAAACGGTAGGTGCCGTAGGCCATTGCAATGCCCACCACTGCGTACATGGCCCATGGGTGCAGGGTCCAGTGGAAGATCGAGGTGGCCATGGCCGTCTGGATGGCGGCAGGAGTGCGGCCGTCCACGGTGCCTGGCGGCGGTGAGATGTAGTGGTAGAGCGGTTCAGCCACGCCGTAGAACATGAGCCCGATGCCCATGCCGGCGGCGAACATCATCGCTACCCAGGAGACGGTCCGGAATTCAGGCTTCTCGCCGTCCTTGCCCAGAGGGATGTTGCCGAATTTGCCCAGGGCGAGCCAGAGGACGAAGACGACGAACAAGGAGGCAAGAACCATGAAGAGCCAGCCGGTGTATTCCATGACCCAGTTCAGGGCGCCTTTGGAAGTTTCGGAAAGGCTGTCCCGGCCGACGAAACCCCAGACCACGAAGGCGACGGCGATGGCGCCCGTGATACCGAAGGTGACTTTGTCGAGCGTAAGTTTGCGGTTCCGGCGAGCCGAAACGGCTTGCTCGGTCTTGGCGTTGCGGAGTTCTTCCAGGATCTGTTCGTATTCTTCAACATCCGGCAGAACTTCCGGCCCTCCGTCCTCATCGTCGAGGACTGCGGGGTTGGTTTCGTCCGGGGAGACGCTGATGACGTCCCCAGAGTTCTCCAGGCGGTTCGTTTTAGGTGATGAAGGAGTGTCAGCCAGGCTATCGTTGGCGGGCACTTCCTCGGGTGTTAGGGGCTTTAAATCACTATTTATAGCCATGAGCGGGTCCTTTGCTCGGCGAGTCATGGGCTTGGGTTTATACATGGCCCTGGAGGGCAGGGTTGGAGGGAAGGATGGGGGCTTCCTCCGATTCGAGGATCATGATGTTGCGATTGTTGGAGCAGTATCGGGCCGTAGCGCTTCCCCGGGAGCGAGCTCACTGGTGGGGCAAGCGTTACGCATGTTGCACCTCTTTTGTTGGGGAACGGGGTTCGGGTCTATTAGGCAGAATCGCCTTCTGACGTTTCGCAAGGATCAACAGTTCTCGCGCTATGCAACAGAGTGCGCCCCGTCACAGGCCAATGTCAAGGAATTTCTTTTCCATTTCCGACGCCTTGACACCCATGCACCTTGTTGCACATCGTGGTTACTGTTGCGTAACAAGCGACAAACAAGGCGAAAAATGGCCATGCTGACGACGGCAGTTAGCTGTACTCACAGGCGTGGATTACGCCAACGGACCGCGCGGATCGCGCCGCCGGGAAGGACTGGATTGGACGGGGCAGCGCCTAGCGGCGTCGGTAGCCCATCTTGGCACTGATGGTGAAGCCGGCCTCACGGAGGGCGTCTATGAGCCCTGGATGCTCCTCCGGGGCAAAGCGGAAGGCAGGGCCCGAGATACTCACCGCAGCGATGACAATGCCCATGTGGTTAAAAATTGGCACAGCTACCGCCGTCAGGCCGATCTCGAACTCTTCATGGACTATTGCGTAGCCGTTCCGCGCGACGTCGAGCAATTGCTTCTCCAGCTCCGCGCGGTTGGTGATGGTGCGGGGCGTGCGGGCAGGAAGTCCGACTGTCTTGAGGACCTGGCTCCGCTCATCGGCCGTCAGTGCGGCCAAGAGCACTTTGCCGCTGGACGTGGCATGCAGGGGCGTCAGGCTCCCCACCCAGTCGTAGGTGGCAAGCGTTGAGGGGCCCATGGCCTGATCCACGTTGACTGCGTAGTTGGATCGGAGCACCGCAAGGTTGACCGTTTCCTTGTACTCACCCGCGAGTGCTTCCAGTACTTCCCTGGCCTCGTGCACGACGCTCAGCCTGCCGGGGATGGAGGTTGCCAGCCGAAGGATTCCGAAGCCCAGCTGGTACTTGCCCCGCTCACTGTTCTGCCGGACAAGCTCGCGGTTAACCAGCGAACCCACAAGCCGGGACACTGTGGATTTATGGACGCCCATCTCGTCAGCGATTTCACTGACGCCGGCGTCCCCTTCGCGTGCAAGGATTTCCAGGATTTGCAGCGCGCGGTCCACTGATTGGACGCCGCCGCCTTGGGCGTCTGCGTCCTTCTCGATGTCCGGATTGTTGCGTGGGGCCATGATGCCTCGTGTCGTTGTCCCAAGCAGGCGGTCGGGACTGTAAAGCCCAGCCTGCTCCTCGTCTTTCCTCATCCTAGTCCGACACGGACACGGGCCCTGAAACGCGGGGGGAGTTTGGGCACAGTAAATGCTCCCTATCGGGCATCAACAGGGCTTTAGCTGCACGCAAACCGGCAGAAATGGCGGGTCAGAGCCCGGCGAAGACCTCCTCACGTGCTGCTTTGCGGGGGCGGACCAATCTGTCGCGGCCGGCGTAGACGTTGAGGCTGTGGCCGCGGCTGAAGCCAACCAGGGTCACACCGGTCTCAGTGGCGAGGTCCGCGGCAAGGCTGGAGGGCGCGCTCACGGCGGACAGGACGGGGATGCCGGCCAGGGCGGCCTTTTGGACCAGTTCGAACGACGCCCGTCCCGAGACCTGCAGGACCAGACCTTTCAGGGGCAGCAGATCCTGGCGCAATGCCCAACCCACCACCTTGTCCACGGCGTTGTGGCGGCCCACATCCTCCCGCAAACAGAGGAGTTCGGGGGTGGTTCCGTCCACCCTGAAGAGACCGGCGGCGTGGACGCCACCGGTCCTGTCGAACACCGCCTGGGCTTCCCGGAGGCGTTCGGGCAGTTCGGCCAGGATGTCAACGGGAACCCGAAGCCCGTCCTGGGCAGGATCGAAGTGGAGGGTCTTGCGGACGGCCTCGATGGAGTCCGTTCCACAGATGCCGCACGAGCTGGAGGTGTAGACGTGGCGCATGGTGTCCGGCATTTGTACGTCGGAGCGAAGCTGCGCCTCCACCACATTGAACGTCTGCGTCCCGTCCTTCTCGCCGGAACAAAAACGCAGGGAGACCAGCTCGGATTGGCTGCGGATGATGCCCTCGGACACCAGGAACCCGGCTACCAGGTCAAAGTCGTCTCCCGGAGTCCTCATGGTTACCGCGAATGAGCGGCCGCCGATCCTGATTTCCAGGGGCTCCTCTGCAGCCAGGACGTCTTCCTTGAACCGCACCGGATATTCGGTACCTGTCCCGTCGAGATGGAAGCGGTGGATCTTCCGGCGCTGTGTCATCCGTGCCATGGGGCGTACCTTCCTGCCGGGTTGGGGAAATCGATGGTTGCTTGCGCCTGCGACCAGGCGCTTGTCCAGGTTCTTGACCAGGCGCTTGTCCAGGGCAGCGGCATGACGGGGACGGGTTTCCCTGCTTCCACTCCGCCAGGGGGAACGGCCATGAAGCCGTCGGCCCAAGCCAAGCCACGCATCATGCCGGGGCCTGTATGCGAAGCAGGAAAAGCGAGGCCGTGGACAAAGGTGCAGGGAATGAGTTGTGTCCGGCCCGGGCTCGGATCTACGTCCGCCCCGGACGTGAGGTGGCCAGCTGTCCGGAAAGGCTGATTTTGGAGGGCAGCCAACAGTGGTTCGCCGATTGTCATGAGGGCCATCATGGCGGCCAGGGGGTTGCCTGGAAGGCCGATGATGAAGCGGCCGTCCGGAAGCCCAGCCAATACGGCAGGATGACCGGGGCGCATAGCGACGCCGTCGAGCAGCAGGTGCCCACCGAGCGCGGCCACTGCAGCGCGGAAGTGGTCAGTTCCGGATTTGCCGGTGCCGCCGGTGGTAATCGTGACATCGGGGCGTTCGGCTCCGGGCGGGCCGCCAAGTGCGGACAGCCACTCTTCATACGAGTCGCCGATCCGTTGCTGGCTGCCTGGAATCCCGCCAAGCTGGGAGATCACTGCGCCGAGTTGCGGGCCGAAGGTGTCGCGCACCTGCCCCGCTGTCGGCTGACCCGAGGTCACCACCTCGGAACCGGTAAGTACGACGGCGACCCGAGGCTTGCGTTGTACCTGCAGTTCGTCGTGGCCTGCTACGGCAGCGAGGGCAATGTGGGCAGGATTGAGGAGTGTGCCGGCGGGTACGAGGACGTCGCCGGCCCGGGCTTCTTCACCGGCTGGCCGTATATGCCGGCCGGGTAGCGTCTCGCCGGGTTTCGCGTCGGGTTTCAGTGAGAGCTGCAGCCCATATCCGGCGTCGAGGACCTGTCCGCTCTCTTTGCGAAGTACCGCTCCGGCACCTTCTGGAACCAGGCCACCGGTGGCAATGACGCTGGCTTGCCCCGGTGATAGCGGCAGCCCCGGCGTCGTGATCTCCCACGGTCCTCCGCCATGAATGGCCCAGCCATCCATGGCAGAGGACGCGTAGTGCGGAAGGTTCTGATACGCCGTCACATCAGTGGTGAGCACGTATCCGATCGCGTCCGCCAGTGGCACTGACGCTGAGGCGAGCGGGATAGCGCAATCGAAGGCCAGTTGCCGGGCTTCAGACCACGTTGGGGCAGGCATCCGCTCGCACGGCACATGGGATGTTGGCGAAGTGCCGCAGACGATTTCCTGCGCGAGCATGGATGCCCCCCTTCCTGGTGTTTTTGCCTGTTAGGCCTTCACGTAGCCGTTCGGGTTCAGTACGAACTTTGTTGCCGCTCCGGCGTCGAACTCTGCGTAGCCGCGGGGAGCGTCCTCGAGGGGGATGGCTTGGGCATTGACTGCCTTGGCGATCTGGACCTTGTCGTGGAGGATGGCCATCATCAATTGGCGGTTGTACTTCATCACCGGGCACTGGCCTGTGGTGAAGGACAGGGACTTTGCCCAGCCGGTGCCCAGCGAGAGCGAGAGGGAGCCGTGCTTGGCTGCTTCATCGATTCCACCCGGATCGCCCGTGACGTAGAGGCCGGGGATACCCAGGGAGCCGCCGGCGGCGGTGATGTCCATAAGGGAGTTCAGCACGGTGGCTGGAGCCTCGTGCGAGGCGTCCCTTCCGTGTCCGCGGGCTTCGAAACCAACGGCGTCCACGCCGCAATCCACTTCCGGCACCCCGAGGATCTGCGCGATCTGCTCCTTCGGGTCGCCGTTGGAGACGTTGACGGTTTCACAGCCGAACGAACGCGCCTGTGCCAGCCGGTCTTCGTTCATGTCGCCCACAATCACGACGGCGGCGCCAAGCAACTGGGCGCCGACTGCGGCAGCCAGACCCACGGGGCCGGCACCAGCGACGTACACCGTGGAGCCTACGCCCACTCCGGCCGTAACGGCGCCGTGGAAGCCAGTGGGGAAGATGTCCGAGAGCATGGTCAGGTCCATGATCTTTTCCAGGGCCTGGTCGCGGTCCGGGAAGCGGAGCAGGTTCCAGTCGGCGTAGGGGACCAGTACGTACTCGGCCTGTCCGCCTACCCAGCCGCCCATGTCCACATACCCGTAAGCGCTGCCCGGGCGGTCAGGGTTGACGTTGAGGCAGATACCGGTTTTTTGCTCTTTGCAGTTCCGGCAGCGGCCACAGGAAATGTTGAACGGCACCGAGACGATGTCGCCCACCTTGATGAACTCGACGTCGGGACCCACCTCCACCACTTCACCGGTGATTTCGTGGCCGAGCACCAGGTTCTGTGGGGCTGTGGTGCGGCCACGGACCATGTGCTGGTCCGAACCGCAGATGTTGGTTGTCACAGTGCGGAGGATCGCGCCATGCGGTACCTTCCGGCCGACGTTGGCCGGGTTTACGCCCGGTCCGTCCTTGAGTTCGAACGTCGGGTAGTCGGTGTTGATGATTTCGACGACACCGGGTTCCTTGTAGGCGACTGCTCGGTTTCCAGACATGGACACTCCTTGGACATGTGGTGATACGGAAAATGAATGCTGCCCAATTGCCCGAGAGCGGTGCTTCGATGAGGAAATACCTCCCCAGGTTTCAGGCCACCGAAGCACCATTCACGGACAATTGGACAGTTTTTCTTTGCTTACGGCCGGGCCGCGCCCTGAAGCTCTACTGCTGCTCCTGCGGACGCCACGGTGTGGTCGTTCTCCACCGTGCTGCCACTGACGCCGATCGCCCCGATTACGGTGCCGTCCTCCCCTCGCAGGGGGATGCCACCCGGGAACGTAATGAGTCCGCCATTGGAAACCTCGATGTTGTACAAGGGTCCCCCCGGCTGCGAAAGCTCGCCGATTGCGCCCGTGGGCATGTCGAAGTAGCGGGCTGTGCGTGCTTTCTTGATGGAGATATCGATGCTGCCGAGCCAAGCCCCGTCCATGCGGGTGAAGGCCTTGAGGTTGCCTCCGGCGTCCACCACGGCGATGTTCATTGCTGTCTCGGTTCCGCGTGCGGCGTCGCGGGCCGCGGCTAATACGGCATCTGCTTGGACTTGGGTGATATCAGACATTGTTTCTCCATTGATAGATGTCTTCATGAGGGCAAATTGCTCTTGGTGGGCGCGGGCTTTAGGCGCCAGGTCTCCTAATATCTTTGACTCGATAGGAAAGATATATCAGTCACATACTATGGCATGTATCACACCGTGTCCAGACTCTTTCAAGCCCGTTCGAGTCGCACGATGACGGATTTGGACGTCGGCGTTCCACTGGTATCCGCAACCGAGTCCAGCGGTACAAGGACGTTGGTCTCCGGGTAGTAGGCAGCGGCGCACCCCTTGGGAGTGGAGTACGAAACGATGCGGAAGTCTTCTGCTTTGCGCTCAACTCCTTGGAATTCTGAAATCAGGTGGACCATCTCACCATCAGCAAAGCCCAGCTCGGCGATATCGGACTCGTTAATGAGGACCACCCTCCGCCCGCCGTGGATGCCGCGGTAGCGATCGTCCTTGCCGTAGATGGTGGTGTTGTACTGGTCGTGCGACCGCAGCGTTTGGAGCACCAGCCGGCCAGGCGGGACCTTGATGTATTCAAGCTCGTTGCCTGTGAAGTGTGCTTTGCCTGACGCGGTATCGAACTTCCTGGCATCGCGCGGCGGGTGCGGCAACACGAAGCCGCCCGGGTGCTGGATCCGCTCTTCGAAGTTCTCGAAGCCATCGAAGACCGCCTCGATGTGTTTGCGGATCAGCGAGTAGTCATCACGCATCGACAGCCACGCGGCCTTGGGGGCGTTGGGCAGGCGCACGGTACCGTCGGTGAAGAGCCGGTGGGCAAGATTGCAGACAATGGCAACTTCCGAGTGGAGGTGCTCGCTGGCGGGCTTGAGGCGTCCCCGGGATGCGTGGACCGCGCTCATGGAGTCTTCCACCGTGACCCTCTGGTCACCGGTCCGCTGGGTGTCCTTCTCCGTGCGTCCGAGTGTTGGGAGAATCAAAGCCCGACGACCCGTGGATAGATGCGAGTGGTTCAACTTTGTGGAGATCTGGACGCTCAACCCGGTGTTGGCGAGCGCTTGTTCCGTAACCTCCGAGTCAGGGGCGGCACGAACAAAGTTTCCACCCATCCCCATGAAGAAGCGGACTTTTCCGTCCCTCATTGCGCGGATGGCGGCAACAGTGTCATAGCCGTGCTCCCGTGGTGACAGGAACGCGAACTCGTTGTCCAGCCGGTCATGGAATTTCTCCGGCATCTTCTCGAAGATGCCCATGGTGCGGTCGCCCTGGACGTTCGAGTGGCCGCGGACCGGGCAAACTCCAGCGCCGGGCTTGCCGATGTTTCCCTGAAGCAGCAGGACGTTTACGACGTCACGGAGCGTGGGTACCGAGTGTTTGTGCTGGGTCAGTCCCATGGCCCAGCACACGATGGTGGCGTTCGAGGCCAGGAGCCGTTCGCCTGTGGCGTGGATCTGCTCCAGGGTGAGACCTGTTGCTTCCACGATGTCGTCCCACTCCACCTTCTCCAGGAAACGCAGGTATTCGTCGATGCCCACGGTGTGGTCCTCGATGAACTTGTGGTCAAGGACGGTTTCCAGGCCCGGAGTCTTGCGACCGGCGGCTTCGGCCTCCAGGAGGTACTTACCCAGGCCCTGGAAGAGGGCTTGATCGCCGCCGGCACGGATCTGCAGGAAGTCATCCGTCAGCTGGGTTCCCACCACCATGCCTGCTACGTGCTGCGGGTTTTCAAAGTGCAGGAGTCCGGCTTCGGGAAGTGGATTGACGGACACGATGATCGCGCCATTCTTCTTGGCTTTCTCCAAGGCGCTGAGCATGCGCGGATGGTTGGTACCTGGATTCTGACCGGCTACGAAGATGAGTGACGCCGTCTCCAGGTCGGTCAGGCTTACCGAACCCTTGCCGATGCCGATGGTTTCCACCAGCGCGGAGCCTGAGGACTCGTGGCACATGTTGGAGCAGTCCGGCAGGTTGTTGGTGCCAAGGCCGCGCACCAGGAGCTGGTAGACGAAGGCGGCCTCGTTCGAAGTGCGGCCAGAGGTGTAGAAGACGGCCTGATCGGGATGGTCCATGCCCCGGAGTTCCTCGGCCATGAGGTCATAGGCCTTGTCCCATTCGATGGGCGTGTAGTGGGTGGCGCCTTCATCGAGGAACATGGGGTGGGTCAGCCGGCCCTGCTGGCCCAGCCAGTAGTCATCGCGGGTCTTCAATTCAGCAATGGAGTGCTGGGCAAAGAACTCTGGCGTGACGCGACGCCGGGTAGCTTCCTCGGCGACGGCCTTGGCTCCGTTTTCGCAGAACTCTGCTGCGTTGCGCTTCTCGTGTTCCGGCCATGCGCAGCCCATGCAGTCGAAGCCATCGAGCTGGTTGACTGCCAGCAGCGTTTGCACGCTTCGCACCGGGCCCATTTGCTCCAGCGAGATCTTCAGTGCGTTGGCAACGGCTGGAATGCCGACAGCCTTTGTCTTGGGTTTGGTGACGGTCAGCTTTGACTCGTCGATGTTTTCACGGGGGGCTTTGGAAGCCATGCGATCTTCCCTTCAAATCTCGGTAAGCGGCTGAGGTCGTTGAAGCTGTAGACGTGGATGCCGGCAAACAGCGGATGGCCGTCGAGGGCCTGGTGAACTTCCCGGATCAGGCCGGAGCTGTCATAGCGCATGACATCACCACCGTGCAGGAGTGCCTTGGCCATTCCTGTGCCGCGGGCAAGCTTGAGTGAGCGTCCCACACCCAATCGTGCACCCATGGCCAGCAGCTTCTGCACGGACACGGGCCCGGGAACGCCCACCCACACCGGAAGCCGCGACCCGGCCTGGTGCAGCTCCTGCAGGTATGAGCTGATGGATTCCGTCGAAAAGCACATTTGCGTGACCATGGAGGACGCCAGGGGTGACTTGCCGGCCAAGCCGCTCCGCAACTGTTCTGCGCTCAGTTGTGGGTGGCCTTCCGGATAGCCGGCGATGCCAAGGGAGAATTCTTCCGAGAAAGCCTTGACGTCTTCCATGAGTTGGCCGCTCCAGGAATACGGGCCGGCAGGCGCACCGCGGTCCCCGGCAATGAGGAAAAGCTCCCGGACGCCCTCGTCGCGCAATTGCTGCAGGAACAGGTGCAGCTCTGCCTGGCTGGCGATGCTCCGGGCTGCCAGGTGGGGGACCACGCGGTAGCCCAGCCGGGCAAGCTCAATCGAGGCAGCGACCGTCCTGGCCGGACCGTGATGCGGCAGGCAGGTCACGCTGACCGTCCCCGGCGCCGCGTAGGCGCGAGGCAGTTGCCGGGCAAGGTCAGCGGAGGGACTCACCTCCAGGCGGATCGCCGTTTCCATGGCTAGCCAGCGGTTCCCGAAACCAAGGCTGGCTTCTCCAGAAGCCGTGCTTGTGCCCGGGCCGCTTCAGCGGTGTGGAGGAGCAGCAACGCCGTGGTTACTGAGCCCACCCCGCCGGGCACCGGCGTCAGGGCAGCCGCCACACCGGTGACACTGGCTTCGTCCACGTCTCCCACCAGGGAACCGTCGGGAAGGACGTTCGTACCGACGTCGATCACTACAGACGCCGGCGAAACGTGGCTGCCGGTCAGCAGTCCGGTCCGCCCTGCGGCTACAACCACGACGTCGGCGGGCCGGGTGTAGCGCTCAAGCGCCCCTGACTTGGAGTGGCAGATGGTGACCGTGGCGTCCTTTTCGAGCAGCAGCAGGGACAGCGGCTTTCCCACCACAGCGGAACGCCCGACGACGGCGACGTTCCGTCCCGCGAGCGGAACCTGGGAATGCTCAAGCAGTTCCACCACGGCCTGTGCGGTTGCAGGGGCGAAAGCGGGCTGACCCACAGCCAGGCGGCCAAGGCTGAGCGGGTTGGCGCCGTCAATGTCCTTTTCGGGAGCGATCAGCCCCACGAGTCCGTCTGTTCGAACGCCCGCGGGCAACGGAGTTTGAAGAATAATGCCGTTGACGGTTGGCTCCGCACTGAGGTCTTTCAACACGCTCGCCAGCACCTGTTCCGTGGCATCATGCCCAAGGTCCAGGATCCGGCAGCCTATTCCGGCGCGCTCCGCGGCGCGCTCAATGGACCGGACGTACCAGTGCGTGGACTCGTCGTCGGTTGCCACCACCACGGCCAAGGAAGGGCGCTGGCCCTCATACTCGAGGAGGCGGGCCTCATCCTGCGCACGCTGCTGGATGAGGGCGGCCAACCCTTTTCCGGAAAGGACTTCAGTACTCACGCGAGGATCCTTTCGCGTACGCGCTTAACGAGGGAATCAGCTGCGAGGACCACCTTTTCTTCAAGGCCGTCCGTCTGTTCTGCCAAGCGTGAGCGGGCGTCGCCATCTTTGATGGCTACTACGTTGATGTCGATGTTGACACGGGCAGTCGTGGCTGCGGCACGTGCAGCATCGGCTGCTGCCGCGACGTCGCTGATGACATTGGGGTTGGCCATGTCAAAGAGTTCCGTGGCGAGTTCCACTACCTCACCGGCCAGCTTGATCAGCTGGGCAGGTGTGTGGGCTGCCTGGACCAGGGCATCCTGGATGCCTGCGGCGCGCATGGCCTTGAGTTCCTCGGTCCCGGACGGGAGTTTGTACGAATCAATAACTCGTTGGAAGGCGTGCTCATCGGCGTCTGCAAGGCGCAGCGCTTCAACAATCAAATGGTCTGCAGCGCTGGTGATGCGGGCGACGGGTTCTGCATGCTGCGCATACTTTTCACCCGTGGTGTACCTGGCGACCATGGCCACCAAGGCTGCGCCCTGGGCAGCGTGAAGGGCGGCGGCGGCTCCTCCGCCGGGGGTGGGCTGCCGCGAAGCGAGCCTGGCAAGGTAGTCGTTGATGGTTTCTGAACTGATCATGTGTCTTCCTGGACTGGTTGACGAAGTAAGGCCGGGCTGAAGTGGAACGGGGTAAGACAGCGGCCCGGACACCGTTGCGAGGGGATGAGTCCGGGCCGCTGGCCAACCAAAGCGTCCGTCAGCCTTAGCCGCGGAGCCTGCTCATGGTGGGGTCGTACAGCGGGTCCTGGGTGACTGTCGCCTGGATACGGCGTCCGAAGTATTCGATCTCTACGGAATCACCAATCGAAACAGCGGCAGGAAGGTACGCGTACGCAATTGGCTTTTTCACCGAGTAGCCGTAGGCGGCGCTGGTGACGTAGCCGACCGCTTGGTCCTTGTAGAACACAGGTTCCTTGCCCAGCACCAGGCTGCGGCCGTCGTCGACCGTCAAGCAGCGCAAGCGCCGCGCAGAGCTTTCCTCAGTGCGTCCCTCAAGGGCGGCTTTGCCGACGAAGTTCTCCTTGGCCATCTTTACTGCGAAGCCGAGGCCTGCTTCGAAGGGGTCGTGCTCCGTGGTCATGTCACTGCCCCACGAGCGGTAGCCCTTTTCGAGGCGCAGTGCGCTAAAGGCGGCGCGTCCTGCGGCAATGACGCCGAACGGCTGGCCGGCCTTCCAGAGCGCATCCCACAGGCGCTGGCCGTTGTCCGCGCTGGTGTAAAGCTCCCAGCCCAGTTCACCAACGTAGGAAAGCCGCATGGCGGTAACGGTGACGCCGCCGATGGTGACCTGCTTGGAGCGGAAGTACTTCAGGCCGTCATTAGTGAAGTCGTCGCTGCTGGCGTTGCTCATGAGGTCGCGGGCCAGCGGACCCCACAGGCCGATGCAGCAAGTGCCACCGGTGGTGTCCCGAACCTGGACCCAATCGCCGGCGCTGCCGTTTTCAGTCTGGTGACGGGCAGCGCGCTCAAAGTAGGCGGTGTCAATGTTGCCATTGGCACCCAACTGGAACGTGTCCTCACTCAGCCGGGCCACGGTGATATCGCTTCGGATTCCACCGGCCTCATCCAGGAGCAGCGTGTAGGTGACCGCGCCGGGCTTCTTGGCCAGATCACCCGTGGTCAGTTCCTGCAGCAACTTCAGGGCACCGGGACCGGATACCTCAAGGCGCTTGAGGGGAGTCATGTCATACATGGCAACTGCGGTACGGGTCTTCCACGCCTCGGCTGCGGCGATGGGGGAGCTGAACATCCCGGACCAGGCGTCGCGGGCAGGCGGCTGCCACTCGTCAGGCATTTCCTTCAAAAGTTCAGCGTTGGCCTCGAACCAGTACGGGCGCTCCCATCCGCCACCCTCAAGGAAGTAGCCACCCAACTGCTTGTGCCGGGCATGGAAGGGGCTGACGCGAAGGTTGCGGGGGGAGAGCTTGGGCTGGAGCGGGTGCAGGACATCGTAGATTTCCACGAAGTTCTGCTGCGAAGTTTCGCTGACGTATTCAGGCGTCAGCTGGACTTCTTCGAAGCGGTGGATGTCGCAGTCTCCCAGGTCGATCTGCGACTTGCCGTCAACCAGTACCTCGGCAACGGCGCGGGCGATGCCGGCAGAGTGGGTGACCCACACGGCCTCGGCAACGAAGAAGCCGTCAACTTCCTTGGATTCGCCCACCAGGGAGCCGCCGTCCGGGGTGAAGGAGAAGATGCCGTTGAAGCCGTCTTCGATTTCGCTCTCACGCAGGGCCGGAAGGATCTGCTTGGTGGCTTCCCACGCCGGCAGGAAGTCCTCGAGCGTGAAGTCGAGGCGGGAGGGCATGTTGTGTTCGCTGATGCTGGAGGGCTCGTACTTGCCGAGTTCATCAAGATCCACGGGCATGGGGCGGTGGGCGTAGGAGCCAATACCGTAACGGTCACCGTGCTCGCGGTAGTAGAGGTCCTGATCCTGATGGCGCAGGATCGGCAGCTGGGCGCCGTTGGGAAGTTCGTTCTTGCCCTTCTGGGCGGGAACCGGCGTCGTCTTTACGTATTGGTGAGCCAGCGGCAGGAGCGGTACGGACATGCCGATCAATTCGCCGACCTTGGCGCCCCAGAAGCCGGCGCAGGAGACCACGATGTCCGCGGGGATGACGCCATCGGCGGTCTCGACGCCGGTCACGCGGCGGTTTGACTGCTCGATTCCAGTCACCTCGGTGTTGCCGATGTACTTCACGCCGGCGGCTTCAGTGCGCTTGATGAGCAACTGCACCGCGCGGGCTGCAAGCGCCAGGCCATCTGTGGGAACGTGAAGGCCACCAAGGATGTCTTCCTCGTTGATCAGGGGGTAGAGCTCCTTGCATTCCTCGCGGGAGAGGATCTTGCCGTCGATGCCCCACGACTGTGCGTAGCCGAGCTTGCGCTTCAGGTCAGCCAGGCGGGTCTCCGTAGTGGCGACTTCCAGGCCTCCCACCTGGTTGAAGCAGCTCTGGCCATCTTCGGTGAGGGAGAGCAGCTTTTCCACCGTGTACTTGGCGAACAGGGCCATGGACTTGGAAGGGTTCGTCTGGAAGACCAGGCCCGGTGCGTGGGACGTGGACCCTCCGGGCATGTTCAGCGGCCCCTGATCCAGGACGGTGATGTTGTTCCAACCGCGGGTGACCAGTTCGTCGGCGAGGTTGGTGCCGACAATCCCAGCGCCGATGATGACAATGCGAGGCGTCGATGTCATGAAAGTTTCTCCTGCTGAAGTTCGTGTGTGTGGACGGTGGGAGGGTGGCTTACCGGAAAACCACTGTGCTGGTCTGATCCAGCAGCACGCGGTGTTCGCAGTGCCAGCGGACTGCCCTGGACAGTGCCAGTGCTTCGGCATCCTGGCCCACTGTTGAGAGTGCGTTGGGGCCGTAGCTGTGGTCCACGCGGATGACCTCCTGCTCGATGATCGGGCCCTCGTCGAGGTCCGCGGTCACGTAGTGCGCGGTTGCTCCAACGAGCTTCACGCCACGGTCATAGGCCTGGTGGTAGGGGCGGGCGCCCTTGAATCCAGGCAGGAACGAGTGATGGATATTGATGGCCCGGCCCTCGAGGGAGCGGCACAGGTTATCGGAGAGTACCTGCATGTAGCGGGCGAGCACCACCAGGTCAGCCTTGTATTCATCCACGAGTTCCAAGAGCTTTTGCTCAGCCTCAGCCTTGGTGTCAGGGGTGACCGGGATGTGGATGAAGGGCAGTCCGGCTGCCTCGGCCATGGCGCGGTGGGTCTCGTGGTTGGAAACGACAGCCACGAGGTCTCCGCCCAGGCTGCCGCCACGCCAGCGGAAGATGAGATCGTTAAGGCAGTGTCCAAACTTGGACACCATGACCAGCACGCGCTTCTTGGTCTGGTCATGGAAGCTGAATTTCATGTCGAAGCGGTCAGCTATTGCACTGAACTCTTCCTCAAGCCGGTCCGCCGAGTATTCGGGGGAGCCGGAAAAGGCGGTGCGAAGGTGCAGCGTCTGGCGGATGCCGTCGTCGAACTGCTGGTGTTCGTCAATGTTGAAGCCGCGCTCAAACAGGAAGGTTGTGACCGCCTGCACGATTCCGGCGCGTTCGACGCACGACAATGTGAGTACGAACTTCTGTGCCTGCTCGTCTTTGAGCTCCGCGGGCTGCGGCAGGGTGCTTGTTGGTGAGTCTGTCGCCACGAGGGTCATGTCTCCTCCTTTAGATATATTCTTGGGTCCTGTACTGATATATTAGGATTGAGAAACAGCGTATACTGGTCTCAAGGACAGGTCAATAGGTTTTTCGGGAACTGCGGAAGGGGCTGGCACTGTGGCATTCGGAACTCTGGCAATCGCGGAGGACACGAGTAGGAAATCCTTGGCCGACGTCGCGTATGAGCGCTTGCGCGATCGGCTTTTGATGCTGGAGATCAAGCCCGGGGACCTCCTCAATGATGAACAGCTGGCGAAGGACCTCGGGATCGGGCGCACTCCGGTGCGCGAAGCCTTGAAGCGGTTGGAACTGGACCGCCTCGTGGTCACCTATCCGCGCCGTGGAACATTTGCCACCCGGGTTGAGGTAACGGACTTGGCCTTTATTTCCGAGATCCGCACGCAACTGGAGCCGCTGGCGGCAGCACGCGCGGCGCGGGTGGCTTCTGCAGCTACGAGGGAGCACCTGCGGGACGTCATGAAGGCCGTGGAGGCCTTTGACGTGGCCGGCGCCTCGGTTGTGGAAACCCTGCGCCTGGATGCCAGTGTCCATCAGGGCATCTACGCGGCCGCCGCAAATCCTCATCTCGAGGATGTCCTGATCCGCTATGACAACCTGGCCACGCGAATTTGGTGCATGGTCCTGGATCGACTGCCGGACCTCGAGCATCACGTCCGCGAACACCTGGACCTCCTGCGTGCGGTCATTGATGGTGACGAGGAAAGAGCGGCGGAGTTGGCAAAGGAGCACGTCACGGGCTTTGAGCACGCCGTCCGCACGGCGCTCTTCGCCGCCTAGGAATCTGGCTAGCGTTATGGCGGGATTGACTCCCCGCTTCGGCGATTGCATACTGAACTCTAACTAATATATCACCCGGATATCAGGCGTCTCCTGGCTCATAGCCGGGCGTGCAGTTCCGGGCGCTTGTGATGAAATCGCAGGCTTCAGTCCCTTGGAGTATCACGTGACCTTTAGACCACGCCCTTTCGAACCCATCACGCTCACTGGCTCCGGCCGCGTTAAGCGGGGCATGGCGGAGATGCTCAAGGGCGGCGTCATCATGGACGTCGTCAACGCCGAGCAGGCCCGCATCGCCGAGGACGCCGGTGCCGTCGCCGTGATGGCGCTTGAGCGCGTACCCGCCGATATCCGCGCCCAGGGTGGCGTGTCCCGCATGTCCGATCCGGACATGATCGATCAGATCATCGCCGCCGTGTCCATCCCGGTGATGGCCAAGGCCCGCATCGGCCACTTTGTCGAAGCCCAGGTCCTGCAGGCCTTGGGCGTGGACTACATCGACGAGTCCGAGGTCCTGACCCCGGCCGACTACGTGAACCACATCGACAAGTGGAACTTCACCGTCCCGTTCGTCTGTGGCGCCACCAACCTTGGTGAGGCGCTGCGCCGCATCAACGAAGGCGCGGCGATGATCCGTTCCAAGGGCGAAGCCGGCACCGGTGATGTTTCCAACGCCACCCGGCACATGCGCAAGATCCGCGCGGAGATCGCCAAGCTCGCAGCCCTTCCCGAGGACGAGCTGTATGTTGCGGCCAAGGAGCTGCAGGCCCCGTACGAGCTCGTCAAGGAAGTAGCCGCCACGGGCAAGCTCCCCGTGGTGCTGTTCACCGCTGGTGGCATCGCGACCCCGGCTGACGCTGCGATGATGATGCAGCTCGGCGCTGATGGCGTGTTTGTTGGTTCGGGGATCTTCAAGTCCGGCAACCCTGCAGAGCGCGCTGCCGCCGTCGTGAAGGCCACCGCCTACTATGACGACCCCGATGTCATCGCCAAGGTCTCCCGCGGCCTGGGCGAAGCCATGGTCGGCATCAACGTCGACGAAATCCCGCAGCCCCACCGCCTGGCAGAACGCGGCTGGTGACGTGCGATGTTGGGGGCGAAGCCGGACAGGACAATCACCGGGCGCGGCCTGCGCAAGGACTGGGCACAGTTAACAGGCCATACAGTGGAGGTCTGGCTCTCGGACGACCTTGTCATGACCGGCGTGGTGGAGCAGGCGTCCGACGACGACTCCGTCCTTTGGATCGCAGCTGCCGGTGCATCCACAAGGAGGCTGTTCGATAAGTCAACCGGTTATCAGGTCTGGGTGTGATGATTGTCGTCCTTGCCTGATCCAAACTACTGTCAGTTCTCTGCGACCCGAGAAAGGAACCGATTGTGGTTCATAAAGTAAAAGCTGTCATCGCGAAGGAAAAGAACGCTCCGGTTACTTTGGAGACCATCCTGGTACCGGATCCAGGGCCGGGTGAGGCGCTGGTGGATATCCTCACCTGCGGTGTGTGCCACACGGATCTGCACTACCAGCAGGGCGGCATCTCGGACGATTTCCCGTTCCTTCTCGGCCACGAGGCCACAGGCGTGGTCAGCGCGGTGGGCCCGGATGTCACGGACGTCGCCCCCGGCGATAGGGTCATCCTGAACTGGCGTGCGGTGTGCGGTCAATGTCGTGCCTGTGCCAAGGGCCAGCCGCAGTACTGCTTCAACACCCACAACGCCACGCAGAAGATGACGCTGGAGGATGGCACCGAGCTTTCGCCCGCACTGGGAATTGGCGCCTTCGCCGAGAAGACCCTCGTGGCCGCGGGTCAATGCACCAAGGTAGATGATTCGGTGGATCCTGCTGCAGTAGGTCTGCTGGGATGCGGCGTGATGGCCGGCATCGGTGCGGCCATCAATACCGGTGAGGTCAAGCGCGGCGAGTCCGTGGCCGTCATCGGGTGCGGTGGCGTAGGCATTGCCGCGATCGCCGGTGCCAAGCTGGCCGGTGCGACCACGATCATTGCCGTGGATATCGATGCCAACAAGGTGGACATGGCCAAGTCCCTGGGAGCCACCCACGGAGTGAACTCCAGCATCGAGGATCCCGTAGAAGCTATCCGGGCCCTGACGGGAGGCAACGGCGCAGACCTGGTGATTGACGCCGTCGGACGTCCCGAAACGTACAAGCAGGCTTTCTATGCCCGCGACCTCGCAGGCCGCGTTGTCCTGGTTGGCGTCCCTTCGCCCACCGCCACACTGGAGCTGCCGCTGCTGGATGTCTTCGGCCGCGGCGGTTCCTTGAAGTCCTCCTGGTACGGTGACTGCCTGCCTTCCCGCGACTTCCCGATGCTGGTGGAGCACTACAAGCAAGGCAACCTGAACCTGGACGCCTTCGTGACAGAACGCATCACGATCGACCAGGTCGAGGAAGCCTTCGCCCGGATGCAAGAGGGCAAAGTCCTTCGCTCCGTCGTGGAAATCGAGCCGGCGGTGGCGCTCTGATGGCCGTCACCGTACAGAACCGGGTCACCTCCGGAACGTTTTCGCTCGACGGCGGCACGTGGGACGTGGACAACAACGTCTGGATTGTTGGGGATGAGCAGGAATGCGTCATCATCGATGCCCCGCACGATGCCCAGGCAATCATCGAGCAGGTGCAGGGCCGCAAAGTCCTGGCCATCCTGCTGACCCACGCCCACAACGACCATATTGGGGCCGTGCGGGAGGTTGCTGACGCCGTTCAAGCACCCATCTACCTGCATCCCGAGGACCTGGTGTTGTGGGAGCAGGTCTATCCGGCCACCACACCGGACAAGTACCTCAGCGACGGCGACGTTTTCACCGTGGCGGGAGCTGAATTGCGGGCCATCCACACACCGGGCCACTCGCCCGGGTCCACGTGCTTCCTGCTGCAGGAACAGGACACGGTCTTCACCGGAGACACCCTGTTCAACGGTGGTCCGGGAGCAACCGGGCGGTCCTACAGCGATTACCCCACCATCCTGGCATCCATCCGGGAACGGCTGCTGACCCTTCCCGCCCACACGGTGGTGCGCACCGGGCATGGGGACAACACCACCATCGGAGCCGAGCACGAGACGCTGGCCCTTCTAAAGCAGGACTAAGCGGCCGACTACCGGAGTCCCGCACTGTGCGCCAAAGCGATGGCCTCAGTGCGGGACCGGACGTCGAGCTTCCGGAAGAGGTTCCGGATATGAAATTTCACAGTATTTTCGCTGACATTGAGTTCAGCGGCGATGGCCCGGTTACGTTGGCCGGCCGCCAGTAATTGCAGGACTTCCAGTTCCCTTGCCGCAAGGCCCCAAGCCGCCACATCCCCTGCCGGTGCCGAAGGCGGATCCAGCGGCAACACCACCGAAATGTCGGCTCCCCAGCCCTGCATGACGTCCAGGCTCATCCTTCCGTTAACGGCTTGCACTCGTTGGCGCAGGCGTTCGATGTTGGGAGCCTCGGGGGATAGCTCGCCCCTGCCATCGTCACGGACGTTGATGAGCAGGTTCTCGCCATCGCAGTCCCACTGTGCCCGGACACGATGCACGTCAGGTTGCTCGGCGATGGCCAGGACCAGGCCCCGAACCACGGCGCGGGCGGCGTGGGCTACTTCCCCCGGCAATGCCCTGCCGTTCGCAGGCGGTTCGATGAACTGGATATCGATGTTGCTGAAGTGCATCAGCGGCCGGAGGTCCTCGCGAAGCCTTTCGAACGCCGTGCTGACCGGTTCCTCCACAAGATCGCTGGTGCGGTCGTTCAAGGTCCGCAGGCTGATCAGGGCCTTGACGGTCATGTCCGTGACGGCCGTACGGGCTGCGTGGTCGTCCATGGAGTTGGACCTCAACGCCGCGAGCACAGTTTCCAATGTGGTGGAGTGCTGATCCACCAACTCTGCGGTTACGCGGATCCGCTCCGCTGATGCGGCGCGGGATTCCAGAAGGTACGACGGCGGCGCGTCAGAGACCTTCTCCTGGATACGGGCCGCTGTGAGTCGCCAAAGGTAGGAGAGGACACGCTCCGAATCTTCTGACTGCCCTTCCGCAGGATCGGTGAGGACCAGGAGTGCGTTGCTCGGCGCGTAGCCCAAGGCCAGTACCTCCCGCTCTTTCCCTGCGATAACAGCCTTGGCCCGCCACGGGTCCCCGCCTGGAATCGCGGCCCTTACGCGGTCCAGTTCCGGGATGGAAACCCTGCTGACAATGCTTTCCTCGCCCGCCTTCTTTTGTGGCCGGCCTGTGCAGTCCTCGGTAAATATCACCAGGGCACTGCACTTGATGAAGGGTGCAAGGGCAGTACGCAGGCTTTCTGCAATGCGCATCAAGGGCGCCTGCGCGATGTCTGCGATGGCGTCCAGAAGTTGCCACGGAAGGGCCCCGGTATCCGGGCGGCGTTTGCTCTCTGTCAGCTGGGTCATGGATGCAGCCTAAACGAAGTGACGCCACGTTAACTACCCAAAAGGGTGGTATGAACTGCTCGTTTTCGGCGTTCCCCCTACCTGAACTGCCCGGAAGACTTGTCTATAGGCCCGAAAGGCTTGAGCACCTATCCACGAAGGAGTGAATGTGAACGTCACCGCAGAAACAGCAACTGCCACGAGCGCGGACGTAGCCGGCAATGTATCCCTGATCCTCGGCGAAGTCGCTGACACTACCTCCGGCATTGACTACGCTCAATTGGCCCATCTTGCGGACAGGATCAAGGGGGCTGGGCGTGTGTTCCTTGCAGGAGCCGGGCGTAGCGGCCTGGTCCTCAGGATGGCGGCAATGAGGCTGATGCACCTCGGCCTGACCGTCCACGTTGCCGGGGACACCACCACGCCAGCCATCAGTTCCGGAGACCTTCTGGTGGTCGCGTCCGGTTCGGGTACGACGTCCGGTGTGGTCAAAGCTGCCCAAACCGCACTTGAAGCAGGTGCACAGGTTGCTGCCATCACCACCAATGCCTCCTCGCCCTTGGCGGGGCTGGCCGACGCCGTGGTGATTATCCCGGCGGCCCAAAAGACGGACCACGGTTCAAACATTTCGCGCCAGTACTCCGGCAGCCTCTTTGAGCAGGCGCTGTTCCTTGCCACGGAGTCGGTTTTCCAGACCCTTTGGGACGCCGCCGACGAACCCGCCGAACAGCTCTGGCTGCGTCACGCCAACCTCGAGTAAGCCCAACCGCTACCTGCTTGAGACCGCACCAACTCACCAACAACCCACAAAGAAAGTAAGAACAACACTATGAAACTTCAAGTCGCACTGGACCTCCTCACCACCGAGGCAGCCCTGGAACTGGCCGGCAAAGTAGCCGAGCACGTCGACATCATCGAGCTGGGCACGCCGCTGATCAAGGCAGAGGGCCTGTCCGCAGTGACCGCGATCAAGGAAGCACACCCCAGCAAGATCGTCTTCGCCGACATGAAGACCATGGACGCTGGAGAACTCGAAGCCGACATCGCCTTCAAGGCCGGCGCCGACCTCGTCTCAGTGCTCGGAACGGCGGACGACTCCACCATTGCAGGTGCCGTCAAGGCAGCCCAGACGCACAACAAGGGCATCGTTGTTGACCTGATCGGCGTTGCTGACAAGGTCACCCGTGCAAAGGAAGCCCGCGCTCTCGGGGCCAAGTTCATCGAGTTCCACGCTGGCCTGGACGAGCAAGCCCAGCCTGGCTTCGACCTTCGCGGCCTCCTTAACGCTGGCGAACAAGCCCGCGTACCGTTCTCGGTTGCAGGCGGCGTCAACGCCTCCACCATCCAGGCCGTGCAGTTGGCCGGTGCCGACGTAGCCGTGGCCGGTAGCGCCATCTACAGCGCCCTTGATCCGGAACTGGCCGCCAAGGAACTCAAAGCAGCCATCCAGTAAGGCCTTCAGCCCAATAACGGTCGCCGCCCGGAAGATACCCCTCAAGGGGTACTTTTCCGGGCGGCTCCTTTTTTGGGCTCAGTTATCCGGCTTCCTAAGGTGCGCCTCTTCTATGAGGTCGGTGAGCCATGGCCGCTGCCGGCGATGAACCGTGAGACCTTCCGGAATGCCGTGGACAGCGGCATCCGTTCCTGAGGCATCAATCGTGATCCGTGCATTTCCCATGGGGGCGTTGCTGATATGGAGGTCCCCGAAGGACGACGGCAGCACGGGGTCAAGCCAAATACCGCCCAAGGAGATGTGTGTGTCGTAGCGCATCAGGCTTGTCACCAGGTGGATGGGGGTAGTGGCAGCCCATGCCTGGGGTGAGCAGGCGGTTGGATAGGGGACTGGTTCTGTGAACTGTGAGCGATCAAAGCCGCAGAACAACTCGGGGAGCCTGCCACCGGAATACTCCGCCGCTTCCAGCAACGCGGTTGCGATGCGCTGTGCTTCCTCTATGTAACCGTAGCGGAGGAGGCCGGACATGATGATGGCGTTGTCATGCGGCCAGACCGAGCCATTGTGGTAGCTGGCAGGGTTGTACGCGCCCATGTTGCTTGCCAGTGTCCGCACTCCCCAGCCGCTGAACATCTCGGGAGACATCAGGTGTTCCACCACAGAGGGGACCTTGTCCTCGTCAAGCAGGCCAAACCACAGGCAGTGCCCCATATTGGAGGCGCAGGCATCCACCGGCCGCTTATCGCGATCCAGTGCCACGGCGTAATAGCCCTTGTCAGGAAGCCAGAATTGCTGGTTGAACCTCCGTTTCAGGTCATCGGCGCGTTCGCGCATTTCCTCGGCCAAGGTGAAGTCTCCGTCGTCGTACGCGATCCAGGACCGTGCCACATAGGCGCCGTGCACGTAGGCCTGGACCTCGCAGAGCGCAAGCGGCGGTTCGGCGATGGTGCCGTCTGCGAAGTTGATGCCGTCCCAGGAATCCTTCCAACCCTGGTTGATGAGCCCGTGTTCGTTAGGCCGCGCGTACTCAACAAAGCCGTCCCCATCCCGGTCACCGTAGTCGCGGATCCAGGCAAGAGCGCGGTCCGCGTTTGGAAGCAGGGCGGAAATGGTTTCCTTGCCGAAGCCCCAACGGCTGACCGAACCCAGGACAATCACAAACAGCGGTGTGGCATCAACGCTGCCGTAGTACGCTGACTGGCCGCCCATGGCCAAGCCGCTGGTGACGTCGAGCCGGACTTCGTGCAGGATCTTCCCCGGCTCTTCTTCGGTTTCCGGATTCACCACGCTGCCTTGCCGGTCAGCCAAGGTCCGGAGCGTACCCAAAGCCAGTGATGGGTCCACTGGCAGGGCCATTTCTGAAGCCCAGAGCGAGTCACGGCCAAACAACGTCATGAACCAGGGGGCGCCAGCCGCCACCACCACCCTGTCGGGATGTTCCGGATCCTGGATCCGGAGGGCGCCGAGGTCTTCATAGCTTCGGCGCAGCGTGCTTTCGATGGAGTGGTTGCTGATCTGCAACGCAGGGATTCTGGCCACCCACTCCTGCCTCCGCCTGTCGCTGGGGGAGAGCTCGCCCTGGCTTGGATGCGTGAAGGGCACCGGCGTCCCGGCCCCATCAACGGTGGGCACTACGCTCACGCGGGTACTCCAGCTCCCGAAAGGTGGAATCTTCGCGGTGAAGCCCAAAGCCTTTGCGCCCGCGCCGGCACCTTCGGCCTGGATCACGACGCTTTTTCGAATCCCCTCCCATTTGCCGCGAATTTCCAAGGAGTTGCCTTCGGGCAGCCGGGTCTCTGTCCATTGACGGGTGATCCGGGCTTCCTTCACCTCAAAGAGGTCCGCGAAATCAGACTCGACCGTCAGCAAGATTCGGCAATCCGCCGCTTTGGTGGAGTAATTCCGGACTGTGATTTTCTCCAGGATTCCGGCTCCGACCTCGCGCAGCCGCTCCACCAGCAGCGGACTGTCCGCATATCCATCGGAACGGGGCACCCGGCAGGCAAAGAGCGCCCGGTAGGGTTCCTTGGTCTCCGCGGCCAGTGGCTCAAGCGGTTGTCCGTTGACCGTCAATTCCCATTTGGACAGGATCCGGGTGTCGAGATGGAAGACACCCTGCGGTAGCTCCGGGCGGATGTCTCCATTGGCAGCAGAAATGCAGAATGACGAGCCCTCCACCAGCGTGACCGTGCCGGAACCAAGGGGCCCGGCGGCAGTATCGGCATTCCATCCAGCCACGTCTGTGCCTCCAATCAGGGCGGAACGATGCCCCCGCAAACGGTTTGCCAGGCTCGCCTGGAGCCGCGCGCAGACGTTATGTGTGGACGTATCCGAAGCTACGCCGATGCGGCGGTGGGCACCAGAGGCCCGAAGGTCCGTTTGATCGCGTCGCCGCAGAATGCAATCCAGAGTTAACCTACTTTCCGGTACGGGAGAACCTCAGGAGGGCTATAGTGAGGGAACAGGACATTCGCTGATGCAGCCCGGCGGCCCCTTTTTTCTTCCGCCACCGGAGGCCCCGCAATGACCGACACCCAAATCAGTAGTTTTCTGAGTGACTGTGTGGTGTTTGATGACGACACCGAGGAGGGCTTGGACTTTGACACCCTCTACGGCCTCTATATCAGTTGGTGCGTCCTTGGACGCAAAGTACCCATTCCTGATTCCGCTTTCAGGACCGCCCTTGAACTTGAAGGACTGCGTGCCAGGAAAGATCATGGCCAGCGCATCTACCCCGGACTAAACATGGTAGGCCCCGCAGCCAGGGACTACGTGATGAACAGCGTTCCCGTCTGGACTGAAACTGAGGCCAGCGTGACCGACTTGACCCAAATAGACGAACGCTCGGTTCCTTCCCTGAGTTAAGCGCTCTGAGTTCCGAGTTTGTTGTTAGCTGATGCCCTTAGGATGCCTTCCTAGGGGCATCAGCTGTATAGAAACTCGAAAGAGGGTAGTAATTTGAAGCCGTCCATCATCTGGTTCCGCGACGACCTGAGGATCCGGGACAACCCTGCCTTGCGTGCCGCCGTCGATGATGGTGCGGCGGTGGCCCTGTACATCCTGGACGAAGAATCGCCCGGCATCCGGCCCCTCGGCGGTGCCGCGCGGTGGTGGCTGCACCACTCGCTGACCGCCCTTCAGGACGATCTTGCGGCGCTCGGAGTACCGCTCCTTCTTCGCCGTGGATCCGCTGCTCCTATCGTTCAGGAAATCACGACGGCGATCGGCGCCGGCGCGCTGTTCTGGAACCGCCGGTACGGCGTGGCAGAGCGGACCGTCGACGCCGGCATCAAGACCTGGGCGCGCGACGCCGGCATGCACGTGGAGAGTTTTCAAGCGTCCCTGCTTCATGAGCCGTGGGAAGTAACCACGAAGACGGGCGGGCAGTACAAAGTTTTCACCCCATTCTGGCGGACTGTCTCAGCCCAGGACTTTCGGGATCCGTTGGCTGTGCCGGACGAGGGACGAGGCTACGCTGGCACGTTGCCGGCTCATGACGAGCTGGAGTCATGGCACCTGTTGCCCACCACGCCGGACTGGTCCGCAGGGTTGCGGGAGGCTTGGACGCCCGGATCGGCTGCCGGGCACCAACGGCTCAAGGAATTCGTGGCGGGTGGACTCACTAACTACGACGAAGGCCGAAACCGCCCCGATATCGATGGCAGCAGTTGCCTCTCGCCTTATCTGCGGTGGGGTGAGCTCAGCCCCTTTGAGGTATGGCACGCGCTGGCCTCCAACAGATCGGAAAGCACAAGTATTTTCGCGTCTGAGCTTGGCTGGCGCGAATTCTGTTGGCACCAGTACTTCCACAACGCGGATCTTGCCACAGCGAACCTGCGCAAGGAGTTTGACCGCTTCCCTTGGGCTTGGCCGGATAGTGAAGGTCACGAGACTGCCGTCGAGGAGCTTCGGGCCTGGCAGCGGGGCCGCACGGGTTTCCCACTGGTCGACGCCGGGCAGCGCCAGCTCTGGCAGATGGGTTGGATGCATAACCGGGTCCGGATGATCGCGGCGAGCTTCCTGGTGAAGAACCTGGGCATCCATTGGCAACTCGGCGAGCAGTGGTTCTGGGACACGCTGGTGGACGCTGATCCGGCTTCCAACCCTGCCAACTGGCAGTGGGTGGCGGGCTCAGGGGCGGATGCTTCGCCGTTCTTCAGGATCTTCAATCCAGAGGCCCAACGCATCAAGTTCGATCCTCAGGGAAAGTACATAGCCCGCTGGATCCCAGAGTTCGGCACGCCGGATTACCCGGAGGAAATCGTGGATCTCAAGACCACCCGGCAGGATGCCCTGGCCGCCTACAAGGAACTCAAAGAGGTGCACTAGCTACTTTGCGCTGATGAATAGGGCTGTAAAAACCTCCTCTGGAAATTAGTAGGAAGTCCGAGTATATTCGGTTCAGAGATGACCTGGCTCACAGTCGCTGAGGCGTTCCTGCCGATTACTGGAACCAGCCGCACGGCAGTCATTCACGATGCAAAGGAGCATTCCACCATGGTGCGCGAGCTTTCACACTACGTAGACGGCCAGAGGATCGACGGCACGTCCGGTCGGTTCAGCGACGTCTACGATCCCTGCACGGGCGAAGTGCAGGCGCGGCTTCCGCTGGCAAGCGCAGACGAGGTCCGCAACGCGATCGCAAATGCCGAGAAGGGCCAGCTCGAATGGGCGGCCATGAACCCGCAACGGCGGGGACGCATCCTGCTCAAGTTTGTGGACTTGGTAAACGAGAACATGGACGAACTCGCCAAGCTCCTCTCCTCCGAACACGGCAAAACGTTGGCCGACGCCAAGGGAGACATCCAGCGCGGCATCGAGGTAGTCGAATTCTCCGCAGGGGCGCCGCACCTGCTCAAGGGCGAGTTCTCGGACAACGCGGGGCAGGGCATTGACGTGCACTCCCTGCGCCAACCGCTTGGCGTGGTTGCCGGCATTACGCCGTTCAACTTCCCCGCCATGATCCCCCTCTGGAAGTCGGGCCCAGCGCTCGCAGCCGGCAACGCTTTCATCCTTAAGCCCTCCGAACGGGATCCTTCCGTTCCGCTGCGGCTCGCCGAGCTGTACAGCGAGGCCGGTGTCCCGAACGGCGTCTTCAACGTGATCAACGGCGACAAAGAAGCCGTTGACGCCCTGCTTGAGGATCCGCGGGTCAAGGCCATTGGCTTCGTTGGATCCACACCGATCGCCCAGTACATCTACGCCACGGCGGCGGCGCACGGCAAGCGCGCCCAATGCTTCGGCGGGGCGAAGAACCACATGGTGATCATGCCCGACGCCGATCTGGACATGGCTGCCGACGCCCTGATTGGCGCCGGCTACGGCTCCGCTGGCGAACGGTGCATGGCGATCTCGGTTGCCGTGCCTGTTGGCCAGGAAACCGCGGACGCGTTGGTGGCCAAGCTGACCGAGCGTGTGAAGGACCTCAAGGTGGGCCACAGCCTGGCGAAAGATTCGGACTTCGGCCCCGTGGTTGCTGCCTCCGCGAAGGAAAGAATCGAAGGCTACATCCAGTCCGGCGTCGACGAAGGTGCCACCCTGGTCACCGACGGCCGGGGGCTCACTGTGGAAGGTTACGACGGCGGCTTCTGGGTTGGTCCCACGCTCTTCGATAACGTCACCAAGGACATGAAGATCTACAAGGAAGAGATCTTCGGCCCGGTTCTCAGCGTGTTGCGCGCGGCTGACTATGACGAAGCGCTCAGGCTCTGCAGCGAGCACGAGTTTGGCAACGGCGTCGCAATCTTTACCCGCGACGGCGATTCCGCCCGTGACTTCGCCAGCCGCGTCGAAGTAGGCATGGTGGGCATCAACGTGCCCATTCCCGTGCCGATCGCGTACTACACCTTCGGCGGCTGGAAGGCCTCTGGCTTCGGCGACCTCAACCAGCACGGCGCCGACGCCTTCCGCTTCTACACCAAGACCAAGACCGTGACGTCGCGGTGGCCCTCCGGTATTCGTCAGGGCGCCAGCTTCATCATGCCGGCAGGCAGCTGATGGGGGCTTTGGACACCGAAGAAGTTCTTTTTGAGCGCCGCGGCCACCTTGGCATCGTGACGCTCAACCGGCCCCAGGCAGTCAACGCCCTCAGCGCGGGAATGGTGAAAGCCATGCTCCAGCAGTTGGCTGCTTGGGCTGACGACGACGCCGTAGCAACCGTCCTGGTGCGCGGCGCTGGCGACCGCGGGCTGTGCGCCGGCGGAGACATTGTGGCCATCTATAAGGACATGTTGCAGGGCGGAACGGAAACGGCGGAGTTCTGGGCCGACGAGTACCGGCTGAACTCGCTCATTGCCCGTTACCCCAAGCCCTATGTCGCCTTCATGGACGGGTTGGTGCTTGGCGGCGGCGTGGGGGTTTCGGCGCACGGCTCGGAGCGCATTGTTACTGAGCGGACGCGTACAGGCATGCCTGAGACCACCATTGGGTTCGTGCCCGACGTCGGCGGCACCCTTTTGCTGTCACGTTCCCCGGGGGAGGCGGGAACCCATGCGGCCCTGACCGGCGCCCACCTCACTGGGGCGGACGCCTTGTTCCTCGGCCTCGCGGATCACTTTGTACCGTCCGAAAGCCTGCCCGCACTGGCGGAAGCGTTGGAAAGCTCGACGGCGGAGGCCACCGTCGGGCGCTTTATCCAAGCAGCACCGGACTCACCTCTGGCCGCGCAGGAGGAGTGGATCAACGCCGCCTACGCGCAGGACGACGCGGAGGAGATCGTACGGAGTTTGCGTTCCCTGGGGGAAACTTCGCCGGAGGCAGCTACCGCGGCCGACACCATTGAGGCGAAGTCGCCCACATCTGTGAAGGTCACGTTGGCATCCTTGCGGCGCGTGAGGGGGATGTCGCTGGAGGAAGCGCTGGATCAGGAGTACCGGGTGGGACTTCGCTGCCTGGCCGGGCCCGATTTTCGGGAAGGGATCCGCGCGCAGGTAGTGGACAAGGACCGGAACCCGCAGTGGAAGCCTCCCACATTGGCGGAAGTGCGCGAGTCCGACGTCGAGGGCTACTTTGCGCCGCTCGGGGAGCGGGAGTTGGGGCTCGCCGCCTTGGGTGTTGACGCCACATGACCACCCGCGTGTTCAGCCAGTTTGTTAGCCAGTTGAAGGAGACGACATGACAGAGAACGCAGCATCGGCAACGGGACTCATCGCTTTCCTCGGACTCGGCCATATGGGCGGGCCCATGGCAGCCAACCTGATCAAGGCAGGGCATGAGGTGATCGGTTATGACCCCGTGCCCGCGGCCGTCGAGGCAGCCAAGGCCCACGGAATTCCCATGGCATCCACGGCGCAGGAAGCCGTGGACGGCGCGGCCGTGGTGTTGACCATGTTGCCCAGCGGCAAGCAAGTGCTGGATGCGTACCGTGGTGTTGACGGGCCGGGGCTGCTGTCCGTGGCCGCGCCGGATACCTTGTTCCTGGATTGTTCCACTATCAACGTCGACGAGGCCCGGCAGGCAGCCGTCATTGCTCTTGAAGCGGGGCACCGCTCCGTGGATGCCCCGGTTTCCGGCGGCGTCGTGGGTGCCGAAGCCGGCACCCTGACTTTTATGGTCGGCGCTTTGCCGGAGGATTTCGAGACAGTCAAACCCATCCTGGAACTCATGGGCAAGAGGATCGTGCATTGCGGGGATCACGGTGCCGGGCAAGCAGCCAAGGTCTGCAACAACATGATCCTGGGTGTGTCCATGATTGCTGTCGCGGAGGCCTTCGTGCTCGGCGAGAAACTTGGACTCACGCACCAGGCACTGTTCGACGTCGCTTCCAACGCTTCCGGACAGTGCTGGGCCCTGACCACCAACTGTCCTGTTCCCGGTCCCGTCCCCACCAGCCCGGCCAACCGCGACTATCAGCCCGGATTTGCCGGGGCACTGATGGCCAAGGATCTTCGGCTGGCCGTAAATGCGTTGGAAAGCACTGGAGTTGCAGCAGAAATGGGACCGTTGGCATCCCGGATCTACGATGCCTACGCCGCTGGTGAAGGTGCTGGGCGTGACTTCTCCGGCATCATCACGGACATACGCGACAAGTCTGTGTGAGGGTTTCTGTACATGATGTTGGGTGAGAGGGAAAGAATGACGGAGCAGTACGGGAACGTCCTGGTGGAACGCCGGGGCCGCGTTGGTTTGGTGACCTTGAACCGACCGCAGGCGTTGAATGCGCTGAACACAGCACTCATGAACGAACTTGTGGACGCAGTCACCGCAATGGACACCGATCCTGACATCGGCGCCGTGGTCATCACCGGATCCGCCAAGGCATTCGCGGCAGGCGCCGACATCAAGGAGATGTCCTCCAAGAGCTATATGGAGATGTATGCGGCCGATTGGTTCCGCCGCTGGGAGGACCTCACGCGACTCCGCATCCCCGTCATTGCAGCGGTCTCCGGCTTTGCGCTGGGCGGGGGCTGCGAATTAGCCATGATGGCGGACTTCATCATTGCCGGGGACAACGCAAAATTTGGCCAGCCGGAAATCAACCTGGGCGTTATCCCCGGAATGGGCGGCTCCCAGCGGCTAACGCGGGCCGTTGGCAAGGCCAAGGCGATGGACATGGTCCTCACAGGCCGGTTCATGGACGCTGAGGAAGCCGAACGCTCAGGACTTGTTTCCCGGATTGTCCCCGCAGCTGAAGTCATTGACGAGGCCGTGAAAGCCGCCGAGGTCATCGCTTCCAAGTCCAAGCCCACAGCCATGGTGGCCAAGGAAGCCGTAAATGCTGCGTTTGAAATGGGTCTGGCACAGGGAGTGCTCTTCGAACGGCGGGTGTTCCACTCACTGTTCGCCACTGAGGACCAGAAGGAAGGCATGGCTGCGTTCAGCGAGAAGCGGCAGCCCGAGTTCAAGCACCGGTAGTTGATTGTTGTTGTGAGGCCTGCTTTGCGCCCTTGACGCGACTCGTAGCGCGCAAAGCAGGCCCCGCAACGTAGTTTTGGCATGCACGAGGATAGACTCGTTGGCACCGACAAATGGGGAGAGAACATGTCAACGGAGATCGTTCAAACCGGCCAAACGGAAGCATCCGCCCAACCGATCAACCGCCAGGCCATCGTGGCAGCAGCGATGGCAGTGCTGGCCCTCGTGGGGCTGTTCTTCGCGGGGATGGCCGTCATCGCAGTTTTCGTTGTGGGTGCAGGTCACGTCGCCCTCAACCAGATCCAGCAGCGTGGAGAACGCGGACGGGCTCTTGCAGTTGGTGCCTTGGTTGTCGGTTACGGTATCGCCGCCCTGGCCCTCGTGTCGGCTCTCATCTTTTCGTTTTCGGTGGCCCGCTAGTAGGACGCAGGTCACGATACTTTCCTCGTCACGATTCCGCCCGGGGGCCGTCCTATATAAGGACAAACAGGGCGACGACTGAGGAACGAAATGACGTGGCAATTCTGCGATAATCACCACTGCCCGGACAGCTGGCACTGGACCGAACTGGGCGATATCCCGGTGGCATGCCACTACGCGGGCGATCAGATTGAGTCTGAGCGAAGCCTCGCTGACACCTAGCTCGGCCCTCAGCTGGTTGCCCTATGCTTGTGCCACGGCGCCCGCCGGACAGTCCGTCTTGAGGGAATGCGTTCCGATGCGTGAAATGAATGAGTCGGTAGAGCCACCAGTGCTGGAGATAAGTGACTTGCGGGTCGCCTATGGCAGCCGGACGGTGGTCGATGGGCTGGCTTTTCGTGTTGACCGCCGAGAGATCTTCGGTTTGCTGGGCCCGAATGGGGCAGGGAAGACCACCACGCTCAGCGCGCTGGAGGGTCTGGTGAAACCGGTGTCCGGCCATGTGGTCGTGAACGGCGTCGAGGTCCAACGGTACCCGATCGAGGCGAAGGCTCTACTCGGCGTGCAACTGCAGTCCTCCAGTTTTCAGGCCGAGTTGAGCATTGAGCAGATCGTGAAGCTGTACGCGGGCCTTTATGGGGTAAGACTCTCACGCGCCCAGATCCGCGAGAGCATCCGTACTCTCGGACTCGGCGAGGAACTGGGCAAGCGCTTTAAGCACCTTTCCGGAGGTCAGCAGCAACGACTGGCATTGTTCATTGCGACCATCCACAACCCGCTGCTGCTGTTGTTGGACGAGCCGACGGCAGGGTTGGACCCGCAGTCTCGGCGCACTCTGTGGAAGAGGATTGAGAAACTGCGTGGCGACGGCAGCAGCATAGTTCTGACTACGCATTCCATGGAGGAAGCCCAAGCGGTCTGCGATCGGGTGGCGATTATCGATCACGGCAAACTCCTCACCCTCGGGACTCCCGCTGAATTGATCAACAAACACAAGGACGATCCTGAGGTGCTGGCCGTCGCACACGGCGCCGTTACATTGGAAGACGTCTTCATCGGACTGACAGGGGATGAGATCCGTGATTGACGATCGCAACTCTGCTGCAAGGCCCTCGCTGGCACTGGCCATGAGATCGCTGCTTCTCGCGGATTCGATCGTGCTTCTACGCAGCCGGGTATCGGTCGTTTTGAGCATCCTGCTGCCGATCGTGGTCCTGGTGGTCACCACCTTCGGCAAGGCCCAATCACGCCTTGGCGGCTCGGACCTCGTCATCGGCCTGGCCCTAATCCTTGGGCTGCTCACCTCCTGCCTGCTGGGTTACAGCCTTACGCTGGCCCATGACCGGGAGATGGGCGTGCTGCAAAGGCTCCGAGTCACCCCAGCACCAACCTGGATGATCATGACCAGCAGGCTCGTGGTCCAGGTGGCAACCAATCTGATCGCGTCCGCAATCGTAGTGATCGTCGGTACCATCCTCCACGGCCTCTCGCTCAACGCGGGCCAGTACGCCCTCATCCTGGCCATTGCCGTCCTCGGTGCCGCGATGTTCCTGGCCATCGGGCAGGCATTGGTTGGAGTGGTGAAATCGTCCACCGCCATCAATGCGATCGGCCGGGTCCTTTTCGTGATTCTGCTGCTCCTCGGGCTTCTGGGTGGGTCCGGGATCCTGGGTGACACTATGAAGACCATCGGCGACTGGTCACCCGTCGGCGCCCTCATGGCTTTCTTCTCCAGCGTGCTGAGCCAAGCCACGTGGAGCGCCCAAGACGGTTACTCACTGCTGGCCTGCCTGGGATACATCATCGTGTTCTCCTTCATCGGAATCCGCTGGTTCCGATGGGAGGCCCAGTAGAGGACGGCTAGCTGTACTGTCCCCGCAGGTTGATGACACGGGGCTTGCGTACGCTCAACAAGGCTAGGACTGCCGCCGGGGCGTCCACCCTGAAGGCAACGCTCCGCTTATTCTTCCGCGCTCGATGTCCGACTTTGCTGACCACCCTTGCGCTGCATGCCCTGTGCTGAACGAACCTCTCGCAAATCGCAGGCCGACGTCAGGGTGACTCATTCCAGGTGCGCCTCCCCGCCGAGTCGACGCGCGCACACTCCAAGGCTTGTCCGCGAACCCTCCTCCACGGAAGACGCGATAGTCCCCATAACGAGCCGGATCAAGAAAATCCCAGCACCACTCCCACACATTTCCTAGGGTGTCGTGCAATCCAAAAGCGTTGGCACTCTTCGATCCCACTATCTGAGGGTCTTCTACATCGTCCTCGGACGTCCACGCGATGTCATTGAGCAACCGGGCCGTCAACATCATCCAAGACCTTCGCCCACTGTGCCTTGGTCACAGGAACTGCTCCGATCTCAAAAGCCTCGAGCTGCACAGACCATCGGCGTTGGCGGCGCGCGTCGTGTAACTCCACGTGCCCGGCGGGCAGCGTGCGAAGATCGAAAATAGCCATCCCCAATGCTCTCACTGTGCTCACGAGGTGTACGTCAAGCTTCGGGGCATACAGGCCCGACGCCGTCGAACTCCGCCCGTAGCCATGTCACCTTTCCCTATTCACTAACTCTTTCCCCGTCACGCCCCCGTGGTTGCCGCCTCTTAAATAGGGACAGCTTGGCGACTTAAATAGGGACAGCTTGGCGACGATTTGGGGGCACAATGACGGCTGGGTTCTGCGATAACGATGACTGCCTGGAAGGCTGGCACTGGACACAGCTTGGGGAGTTTCCGGAGCCGTGTCCCGAGCAGGTTGTGGAGGAACCCCCGGGGGCGGACGGTCCGTCGATGCCGCGGCCGCGCGTCGAGAAGCAGGACTAGGCAAGCAGCGCAGAATGAGTCCGGAACGCGTGGAGGCCGGGGTGGCGGACCTTGCTCTACGCCGGGACGCCCGACGGGACCAGAGCGGCGTCAAAGAACGCAAGCTCCAGGCGCACAGCCTCGCGGAACGTCTCCGTGACGCGGGCGCGAACTTCCGGGTTTACAGGCTCGACGGCGTCGAACTCCTCCCGTAGCCACGTCACCCAGGCGTTGTACTCGGGATTGTTGTGGAGGCGGATCCACTCCGAGTGCTTTGGCGCGGCCGGCCACATTTCAGGATCCCCGGCCCGCGCAGCCCAATCCCCGTAAAGCCACTCGGCAACGAGGAGGACAGCCAGGACGTCCGGGTAGGAGCGGGTAGTCAGGGCGGCACGCATGAGGGCATCGAAGTCGCGGGTGACTTTTCCCAGTGCGGGCCCGGTCCGGTCAGCCTCCGCAACGTTTAGTTCATTGAAGCAGTCTTGGAAGTACGTGTTCTCGTCCGATGCGAATGCGCCCAGGACCCGCGCGAACACCAACCGTGAGGATAACGACGGCGCGGAGGCAACTGCTTGCCCGAGGAGTGCAGTGAAGGCATCGCAGAACTGGTAATCCTGCACAAGGTATCGCCGAAGGTTGTCCTCGGAAAGATTCCCGCCGAGCAACTGATCCACAAAGGGATGCTTGATCGCGGCGTCCCAATTCTTGATGCACTCGTGCTTGAGTTCTTCGGCAAAGCCCACGTGTTTCCTCCTGAAGTATCAGTACCGCACCCTAGCAGCCACCGCGGACTTCGGACAGCACGACGCCGGCCGGACAGTCAGACTGTCCGGCCGGCGTCGTTGTTTCTTGGGCGATGTGCCCTTCAGCAGACTTTCCGGCCCCTTTCCGCTTTCATTGGATCCGGCCAGTTGCCGACGAAGTCGGGCCAAAAGCCGATTCGTTGGCTGGCGGATGCCTTTGCGTGGTTGCGGGCGGGGATCTGGATCTTGCGAAGCATGAGTGCCTCCTGGCTGATGAAATGCCTGCGACGGTCGCCGCAGGTGGTGATGCCTGCCAAAGCAGGAATCACCGCATCAGTCAGGTCGGGACCCTGGATCGAACGAAGGTTGTGGTGCTGCGCTTCGCTGCCGGTCCGTCACAGGTCCGGCTCGCGGCGGCGGCAGTGGTGAGAGGACGTCCGGGATGTCGGATGATCCGGGGGCGGAAGTGCTTGGGCCGCGGGCTCCGGATGAGCCTGCAGCACTTGGCGTCAAGGCGGGATGAAGTGGCGGGTCCGGAACGGGATTCACGGGGCCTGGCATTAGGGCGGCCGGGACGCCCACTGGGTCAAGCATTGAAAAGGGCCCGGGGAGCGTGATGCCTCCGAGCAGAGGTGCCCCGGCTTGCGTGGTTTGGAGTACGACGGCGAGGGGCAGCGTGGGGGCGCTTGCCGGCGAGGTAGTGGCTTCCCCGAAGGTCGGCACCGTAGGCGAGGCAACGCCGTCGAGCTGGTTTGGCGACTGGGTTGGCAACTGGTTTGGCAGGGGCTCCGGTAGCGGGCCTGGCAGCTGAGGAAGTGGAGGGCCGGTCAGCCCGGGCAACTCCGGCGCATCGGGTAAGCCCGGCAACGCGGGCACCGGGAGTATGTCAGGTACTTCGGGCAGGAGGCCCGGGACATCCTCCACTGGAAGTAACCCCTGTACCTCGGGAACCACGACGTCGAGGGGAGCTTCCGGGACGGTCACTGCAGGCAGCGTGGGAACAACAGGAACCTCAGGCAGTGCCGGAACCTCGGGTATCGGCTCAAGACTGGAGGCCACTGAATCAACAGCGTCTTCAACGGATGTGATCGACGGGGCCTGCAAAGTCTGGGTGAGCGAGGTGGAGCCGCTGGGCAGCGGCGGAATGACGGGCACAATGTCCGTCGCTGCTGCGGAAGGCCCGGCCAGCCAGACCATCCATGCGGATGAACCCAGCATGGCCAACAGGAAAGGGCGCAGAAGTACGCTGCGGCGTTGTCCCGGGTCCTTGGCCATGCTCCACCCCCACTGCGGCAATGGAATCTCAGGATACGCTCGCGAGCGCCTTCAGTCACTCCTCGGTGAAATCCCCGGCATCCCTGCGGAAGGTCCCGAGGACGCGGATGAGGTGATCGACGTCGTCGGCCCCGAAGCCCGAGTTGCCGAAAACTTCAGAGTTGAGGGCCGCCGTCGCCTTCTTCGCCAGGGTGCGGCCTTCTGCGGTGAGTTCGATCAGCGTGGTGCGTCCGTCGGTTGGGTGTGGGGAACGGGCCACCAGGCCCGCCTTTTCGAGACGATCGACGGCGTTGGTCACCGAGGTGGGATGCACCTGCAGGAGCGCACTCGCCTTGTTCATGGGGAGTGCGCCGCTGCGGGCGAAACTCAGCAGCGCGAGGAGTTCGTAGCGTGCGAACGTCAGTCCGAACGGTTTGAGGACCGTCTCGATGCGTGCAAGCAGGATCTGCTGGGTGCGCATGATCGCTGTGATGGCAGCCATGGGCGCGGCAACATCGCCCCAACCATGCCGCTCCCAGTTTCGTTGGGCGTCGGCGATGGGGTCGCGGGGGAGTGGGGTGCCCATGGGCCTCCTTCATTGCTCGGGTGGCTAGTCTTTCAGATTCGGGAACTCTTCCTCGGTGTACTCCAGGCCGAGACCGGCCGGCAGCGGTCCGCTGCCGTGGCGCGCCACTTCCGTGCCGCGTAGTTCCACGCGCCTGATCTTGCCTGAAATGGTCTTGGGCAGTTCGCCGAATTCGAGTCGCCGGATCCGTTTGAAGGGCGCCAGGTGCTCCCGACAGTATCGCAGGATGTCCTCGGCAACGGCAGGTCCGGGTTCGTAGCCGGCGGCGAGCACCACAAACGCTTTCGGCACCGAAAGCTTCACGGGGTCAGGCGAAGGTACGACGGCGGCCTCCGCCACTGCGGGGTGTTCAATCAGTACGCTTTCGAGTTCGAAGGGCGACAAACGGTAGTCGGAGGATTTGAAGACGTCGTCGTCCCGGCCGACATAAGTGATGACGCCGTCGGCGTCCCGGCTCGCCATATCCCCGGTGTGGTAGTAACCGTCGCGGAACGCTTCTGCTGTTTTCGCTTCATCGCCGAAGTAACTCTTCATGAGCCCCACGGGCCGGGGGTCCAAGCGGAGGCAGAGTTCGCCGTCGTCGGCTTCCTTACCGGTGAGCGGGTCCACAAGGACGACGTCGTACCCGGGCAGCGGGCGTCCCATGGAACCGATCTTCACCGGCTGTGCCGGCGTGTTCGCGATCTGGACGGTGGATTCGGTCTGGCCGAAACCGTCGCGGATGGTGACGCCCCAGGCTTCCTCCACCTGGCCGATGACTTCCGCATTCAGCGGTTCGCCGGCGGACACCACCTTATGGGGCGGCGAGGCCAGTTGCGTGAGGTCTGCCTGGATGAGCATGCGCCAGACGGTTGGCGGCGCGCAGAAACTCGTGACTCGTTCGCGGCCCATTTGGTCCATGAGGGCGGCCGCATTGAAGCGTTCGTAGTTGTAGATGAAGACGCAGGCCTCGGCGATCCAGGGCGTGAAGACGTTGGACCAGGCGTGCTTGGCCCAGCCGGGCGAGGCGACATTGAGGTGCACGTCGCCCGGTTCAAGGCCGATCCAGTACATCGTGGAAAGGTGGCCCACGGGGTAGGAGGTGTGGGTGTGCTCCACGAGCTTGGCCCGCGAAGTGGTGCCGGACGTGAAGTAGAGCAGCATTGTCTCGTCCGCCTTGGTGGGGGCGTCGGGCGTGAACTCTTGCGGTGCGGAGAATGAATCTGCATACTGCGTGGCTTCGGCATTGGCCGGTTCCCCGCCGATCTCGATCAGCGTGTAATCGCCCTCCACAGCGGTGAACTTCCCAATGTTGGCGCTACCCACGGCCACCCAGTTTGCGCCGCCGCGTTCTACCCGGTCTTGAAGATCCCGGGCGCCCATGAGGGTGGTGGTGGGGATCATGACGATGCCCAGCTTGATGCCGGCCAGCATGAGCTCCCATAGCTCCACCTGGTTGCCGAGCATGATGATCATGTGGTCCCCGCGCTTGACGCCCTCGTTGCGCAGCCAGTTGGCAAGTTGGGAGGACCGCTTTGAAAGGTCCGCGAACGTGCGCCGTGTGGAACTGCCGTCCTGCTCCACGATGACCAGTGCCGGTTTGTTTCCCCGTTCCGGATCCGCAGCGATCTGGTCGAACCAATCCAGGGCGAAGTTGAATTCGTCAAAACGTGGCCATTCGAATTCCTTGTGGGCCTGCCTGTAATCCTCGCGCAGTTCCAGCAGCCGGTCACGGGCCGCACGGAAGTCTTCTGTGACTGTCATAGTCCGCCTTTCGCTGGGGAATACTGCCTCGGCGCCGTCGCCGGAGCATCCCGCCTAGTGGTCCACATCACCTTGCAATATACTAGGACATCCAAGGGTTTGGAAGAGCCTGCGTTGGACATGACGAAGGGGTCAAATGCTCGACGAAAAAGCAGCTGCCGGCACCGTTACCAGCGGCGAACCGACACAGAAAGTCCTCCCTCCTTATCCGGAGGCGGACCTGATGCACGTGGTAGACCTGCTTCCTGCGGGGGAGCGGGTGCGGTACGCGGAGGTGCGGGAGTTCCTCCAAACGCGGATCCGCGCCGCCAGCATCGAATACTGGAACCGAGAAGAGTTCCCGTTCGGGCTCCTGGCCGAGATGGCCAAATATGGGCTCGGCGGGCTGCAGACCGACGGCTCCTCCAAGCTGTTCAAGGGCCTCATGTACACCGAGATTGCCCGGGCAGACGTGTCGCTTTCCGCGCTGGTGGGGATCCACAACGAACTCATCGTCGGCATGATCCATGAACTTGGCTCTCCCGAACAAAAGCGGAAGTGGCTGCCCGGGCTGGAGGCCTTTACCCGGCTGGGCGCCTTCGCGCTCACGGAACCGGACCACGGATCGGACATCGCCGGAGGACTCTCGACGACGGCGCGACGCGACGGCGGCGAATGGGTCATCAACGGTGCCAAGCGCTGGATTGGGGCCGGCACGATTGCCGACTTCGCCTTGGTGTGGGCCCGTGATGTGTCTGATCACCAGATCAAGGGCTTCATCGTGGAGGCGGACCGGGCAGGCTACTCGGCCACCAAGATCACCAACAAGATCGGCCTCCGCATCATGCAGAATGCGGACATCACGCTGGACGACGTCCGGATTCCCGTGGATAACATGCTGCCCGGCGCCACGGCGTTTTCGCGGGCCAATGACCTGCTGCGGGATTCGCGGGCCTGGGTTGGTTGGCAGGCTGCAGGCATCCAATTGGCGGCCTTCGATATTGCCCGCTCCTACGCGCTGGAACGCAAGCAGTTCGGCAAGGAATTGGCCAGGTTCCAGCTCATCCAGCAGCAACTTGCGGACATCCTGGGCAACGCCAATGCCTCACTGTCCTTGATGGTGGAACTCGCACGTATCCAACAAGCGGGCAAGCTGGAAATGGTGCAGGCCGCGATGTGCAAGGCGACCACCACACGCTTGGCGCGCTCGTCCGTGGCTATCGGCCGATCCCTGATGGGCGGAAACGGCATCACCACGGATTACGAGATGGGCAAGCTCTTTGGCGACGCCGAAATCCTGTACACCTACGAGGGCAGTTACGAGATCAACTCCATGATCGTGGCCAGGGCGGTAACGGGAAAGTCGGCGTTCGTCTAAATCGACAATGAGGGCATCTCTTCGCCCGTGGAACGCCGGCGAAGAGATGCCCTCATTTGGAAACTGCTATTAGCTTCGGGTTAGGACCTGGATAGGCTCTGCCGAGGCTGGCTCCGGGGAGGCTGGTTCGGGGGAAGGGGCAGCGGCGGCGTGCTCGGCCAAAACCCCTGTCCGGTGCCTGATACGGAGGCGGTAAAGGAGCGTTCCGCCGATGATCACCGCAGCAACGAACATAACGCCGCCCCACTGCAGGTACCACTCGAAGGGCGGTACTGAGTTGTAAATCTCCGGCCGTGGCCAGATCAGGTTCAACGTCATCGCTCCACCCCAGAGCACTGCCACTATGTTCACGGGCAGTCCCCATTTGCCGAGGCTGAACCCCGGTTCGGATCCGTCGTCCTTCAGGGGCCACTTCTTAAGGAACCGGCGCCGCAGCATTGGCACGGTGACCAGCAGGTAGGAGAGGTAGATCAGGACGATGCTGATGCTGGAAAGAATCGTGAAGATGGCCGGCTGGGAGATGTTGACGATCAGCGGGATCACCGCCACTGTACCGATAACGATGGCAGCCACCGTGGGGGTTTTGCGGGTGGGGTGAACTTTGCTGAGCTGGCGGCTGAAGGGGAGGTTGTTGTCCCTGGCCATGGCGAACATCATGCGGATTGCTGCTGCATGCACGGCCAGCGTGCAGACCACGACTGCCACCACGATGCAGACCAGGAAGGCCTTGCCGAAGGGGCCGCCCAGCACCGAAAGAACGATGTACTGCAAACCGCCATCGGCAGCTCCCAGCTTGGGATCGGACAGATCGGGTGCGGCCAGGATTCCGCCAAGGAGGAGTAGTCCGCCCAAGAGGAAGGACGCCGTAACAGCACGCAGGATAGCCTTGGGAGCCGTGCGCTTGGGGTCCTTGGTTTCCTCGCCGAGGGAGCTGGCGGTGTCGAACCCGTACATGACGTAGCCGGACGCCATGGCGGCAATCATGAACACCCCGAAGAAGCCCAGAGGATGTCCTTCGCCGAATCCGGCAGTGTCCAGGAGGACTTCCGGTCCCCGCACCGAATGCCAAATCAGTGCCGCGATCAGCAGGACGGCCGCAACCAGTTCTACGAATACGCCCACACTGTTGATCATGGTCATGAGTTTCACGCCGAAAGCGTTGATGAGTGTGGAAATGCCGATCATGATGCTGGCGAGGATGACACCGTTGACGGCGAAGTCGTAAGGGCCGGTTCCATCGCCCACAAGCTGGAAGCCGCTCCAGATCTGCGGCAGGGTGATTTGAAGGGCCAAGGCAACTGATCCCAGCGCCATGATCGAGGAAAGCAGGAGCAACCAGCCCGCCAACCAGGCCCACGTTCCGCTTGAGAGCCGTTTGGCCCAGTTGTACACAGATCCAGCCACCGGGTAGCGGCCGGCCAATTCGGCAAAGCACAGGGCCACCATCAGCTGGCCGACAAAGACGATGGGCCATGACCACGCGTAGGCGGGTCCGGCCGTGGAAAAGCCGAAGTAAAAGAGTTGAAAAACGCCGGTGAGGATGGAGATGTAGCTGACGCCGGCGGCGAAGCTGGCGAACTTGCCGATGCTGCGGTCAAGGGTTTGCGCGTAGCCAAACTCGTCCATGCCGCTTGCATCGCTCTTGCTGGGTCCTAATTTGCTGGGTTCTGACATTCGAACTCCTAACTCAGACGTGCACCGAATGGTGATGACCTGCGGCCGCCATTGGTCGCAGTCGAAATCAAAAGGCCGGGCACCACTATGTGCCTCCGGCTGTTCCCCCATTTGTTGTTACGGGGCTGGCTGGGCCTTCGATGTGGTCGAAGTCCGGACCATGCCCGCCAAGCCGCAACCGTATAGGTGTGGCGTGGGTCATAAGAAGAGGTTAGTTCAGATTGAACAGGCGTTCAAGACTTGTTATGAACAAATGTTCAAGATAATGTGGCGCCTTTTCAGGCATAGCGCCCCTGGACGCGGAAACGCGGACACGGAAACGTGAGCACGGAAACGCGGGCACGGAAAACGCCGGTGGGGGCGCTGGGTGTGCACCCTCCACCGGTGCTTTCAGTGGCAACCACCTGCTCAGGCGGGGGTCAAGCTGAAGTCCGCCACCGCCGTCGTGGTTTCATCTGTCCGGCTGGCCTTGATGAGGTCCGCGCATCGCTCACCAATCATCATGACGGTGATGTTGGGATTGACGGTGACGTGCTCGGGCATGACGGAGGCATCCGCAACGCGCAGGCCGGTGACGCCCTTGACCCGCAACTCCGGATCCAGCGGGGACATGTCATCGTCCACGGGACCCATCCGGACAGTGCCGACGGGGTGGTAGACCGTGTTGTGCGTTTTGCGGATGTAATCCTGCAGTTCCTCGTCCGTCTGTGCCTCGATACCAGGGGAGAGCTCCCGGCCGGCCCATTCAGCCATGGCGGGCTGCGCGGCGATTTCCCGCGCCTTGCGGATGCCGGCAACCATGACCCGCATGTCGTGGCCCTCCGGATCCGTGAAGTAGCGGGGGTCAACCATCGGCTTGTCGCGGAAGTCCCGGCTGCGGAGCCGGACGGTTCCGCGGGAACGGGCGTGGGTGACGTTCGGGGTGAGGCTGAAGCCATTCTCCGTGGTGGGGTAGCCGTAGCGAAGGGTGTTCATGTCGAACGGGACAGAGCCGTAATGCATCATCAGGTCGGGGCGATCCAAACCCTCTTCGGTTGGGGTGAAGATACCGATCTCCCACCACTGGGTGGAGCTCTCCACCATCGGCTGCTTTGCCTCGAACTGCACCACGCCTTCCGGGTGGTCCTGCAGGTGTTCGCCGACACCGGGGGAATCGACCACCACGTCGATGCCGTGTGCTGCGAGATGCGCGGCCGGGCCGATGCCGGAGAGCATGAGGAGCTTGGGAGAGTCGATGGCTCCCGTGGACAGGATGACCTCGCGATGCGCTGTGAGCCGGTGGGTCCGGCCGAAAGCCGAGTCGACGACGTCGACGCCGGTGCAGCGCTTGTCTGCGTCGAACACCAGTTGGCGGGCACGCAGGCCGGTCAGCAACGTGAAGTTTTCACAATCGATGATGGGGTGGATGTAGGAAACCGAACTGGAGGAACGCGTCCCATCGGAACGGCGGTTGATCTGGAAGAAATTGGCCCCGTTGATCACGGTGCTGCCGTCATTGAACTTTGCGCGGGGGATGCCGGCCTGCTCGCAGGCGTCAAGAAGCGCGACGCCGGTGGGATCCGCCGGGGGCACGTTCATCAGGTGCACGGGCCCCGAGTCGCCATGGTGGGGAGCATCCGGGCCCGCATCCTCGTTGGTTTCCAGCCGCTTGTACAAGGGCCAGGCGGCAGCAGCGTTCCAGCCAGTGGCGCCATACTTTGACTCCCACTCGTCCAGATCTTCACGAGGAGCCCAGAAAGCGATACAGGAGTTATGGCTCGAGCAGCCACCCATGACCTTGGCGCGGGCGTGGCGCATGAAGGAGTTGCCGTTCTCCTGCGGTTCCACTGGGTAGTCCCAGTCGTACCCCGACTCCAGCAGTTCCATCCATCGGTCAAGCTGCAGAATCTCGGGGAGGCCGCGGTCATCCGGACCAGCTTCAACCAGTGCAACGGAAACGGAAGGATCCTCGCTCAGTCGTGCGGCCACTGCAGCGCCGGCAGAGCCGCCGCCGATGACGACGTAGTCGAACCCTCGGTCATTGAGGTTCTCGATGTTGTCGGTGTGCATCTATTTCTCCTTGCTGCGGTCAGCGAACCAGCCCGTTACCTGCGGGTTGGTGTTCTGGTAGATGTGCTTGGCTTCCTGGTATTCAGCGAGTCCGGCGGGACCGAGCTCGCGGCCGACGCCGGACTGGCCGAAGCCGCCCCATTCGGCCTGTGGAAGGTAGGGGTGGTAGTCGTTGATCCAAACGGTGCCGTGGCGCAGGCGGCCTGCTACCCGTTGCGCCTTGCCTGCGTCCTGGGTCCAGACGGCGCCGGCCAGTCCGTAGATGGTGTCGTTCGCGGTGGCCACGGCTTCGTCTTCCGTCCGGAAGGTTTCCACCGTTACTACCGGGCCGAAGGCTTCGTCGACCACAACCGACATCCCGCGTTGGACGCGATCCAGGATGGTCGGCTGGTAGTAATAACCGGCGTCGTATTTCTCCCCTTTAGGCGCTGCGCCGCCACACCGCAACCTTGCGCCTTCCGCCACGCCACGCTGGACGTAGGCATCCACCTTGTCGCGGTGGGCTGCGGAAATCAGCGGTCCGGTCTCGGCGGACTCATCGAACGGGCCACCGAGGCGGATGTCCTTTGCCCTGCGGACCAGCTCGTCGACGAAGCGCTCGGCGATGGATTCCTCCACCACCAGCCGTGCCCCGGCGGAGCAGACCTGGCCTGAGTGCACAAAGGCCCCGTTCAGCGCATTGTCTACGGCGGCGTCGAAATCAGCGTCAGCAAACACGACGTTGGGGTTCTTGCCGCCGAGCTCAAGCGCCAGCTTCTTAACCGTGCCGGCTGCCGCGGCGGCAATGCGCTTGCCGGTTTCCAATCCGCCGGTGAAGGAGACCAGGTCAATGTCAGGGTGCTCCGACAGGGGTGCGCCCGCCTTGGCGCCCGGGCCTGTCACGAGGTTGGCGACGCCGTCGGGCAGGCCAAGGTCCTTGAGCAGCTGCATGGCAAGGATTGCGGTGGACGGGGTCAGCTCGGCCGGCTTGAGGACGAAGGTGCAGCCAGCCGCCAGTGCGGGCGCGATCTTCCATGCAGCCTGCAGCAGCGGGTAGTTCCACGGCGTGATCAAACCGCAGACGCCAACGGGCTCGTAGACGATTTTGCTGGCGACGGCGTTGTCCCCGGCGTCGACTACCCGGCCCGCCGACTGACCGGCGAGCCTTCCGAAATATTCGAAGCAGGCAGCGATGTCGTCAATGTCGATACGGCTTTCGATGATCCGCTTGCCGGTGTCCAGCGATTCGGCGCGGGCGAACTTCTCCCGGCGTTCGCGCAGTTCCGCGGCGACCTTCAGCAGGAACGCACCGCGATCGGGCGCCGGGACAGAGGACCAGACGCCGGAGTCAAAGGCTGCCCGAGCGGCAGAAATGGCGCGCTCGGCATCTTCGCGGCCAGCTTCAGACACCGTGGCGACCAGTTCGCCGTCGGCCGGGTTGTGGATTGTGCGGACCGCGCCGGACGCAGCCGGCTCCCACGAGCCGTTGATGAAAAGCGTGGATGCGGTTTCGGAGAATGTGGCTTGGGTCATACATTGGAGATTAGTGCATCTTGAACATCTGTTCAAGGGTACGTATGAACAAATGTTCAAAATTTTCGGGCTGCGCGTTAGGTGCTGCTACTGCCATTCCGGGGCAGACAACAACGGCGCCCCTACCGTTGCCGGAGGGCGCCGTCGTGGTCCGAAGGGGCTATTCGTAGAATTCGATTCTTGGCTCTCCGATGACTCCACCGCGTTTCATGGCTTCCTGGAGTTCGGGGTTGGCGAAGAAGGCCTGCGCCTTCTCTACTGAGTCAAAATAGTGCAGCACGAGCACGGTGTCGGGGTCATCCGCCTTCCGGTGGAAAGATTCCTGTGTGACGCCGCCCGCGGCCTGCAGATCCGCAACGCTTTTATAGACGTCATGCCATGCGCCAAAATCAGCCACTTTGTGGGTAACAACGGACAGTGCCATGGACTTCTCCTTAGGGTGGTGTAGCTCAAAAACCGGGACGGCGGGGGCCGGCGTCCCGCGTCAGACTCTGCGAGGCTGTCAGTCCTCAGGTCCCGCCGTCTGGAAATTGTGGACATCGAAATAGCTGATCTCCGGCTGCGCGATTCCGAGTTCGGCTGTAACTGGGCCGAGCTTGTTTTGATAGAAGGAATCGGCTTGTTCGCGGGTCCGCCATACATCCACGATCCGGGCGCCATGGTCAGTCCCCGATACCCAATGGAAAAGCCCGCCCGGGGCCCCGGGTCCGCCCGGAGCGAGTCCTAGTCGCTGCACCACTTTGTCATAATCCTCCAGGGTGCCTTCGGTGAAATCCATGATTACTGCAATGGCCATAATGGACCTCCAATGGGATTGGCGGGGGATGATCCCACTGCCATTCGCAACGCTAGACCCGCCCAAATATGCGGTCAATAGGCCCCTGACGGGGAGTAAGGAGGCTGCTCTGCAGGGGCGGTTTGGGTGCAGTGTTGCTACGCAAACCACCGGCGATTCCCATGGGCGGCGACCGTCAGCCAAGCTCGGCCCGGCGGCCGGGCTCGGCTCCGTACTCTGACCACCCGCCTGCGTAGAGGCGGCCGCGGCCAAGTCCTGCATGCTCGAGAGCGAGAAGGTTGTGGCAGGCCGTGACGCCTGATCCACAGTAGGAGATGACGGCAGCCGCATCTTCGATCCCAACCTTCGCAAACGCTCGTCGGACCTCGGCGATCGGGCGCAGGCGTCCATCCGGGGCGAGGTTCCCACGGCACGGGACGTTCACGGCGCCGGGGATGTGTCCGGCTTGGGGATCGGTGGGCAGCTGCAGGCTTCCGTCGAAGCGGTCGGCATTCCGGGCGTCGAGAATGATCCCGGCAGCCCCTGCGCTAATGTCCTCAAGCCGGGCTAGAAGCTCCTTCGGCCACGGAGACGGCGTGAAAGTCGCGGGCGTCGGCTTGGCGGGTATCGTCTCGAGCGGTCCTGTCCACGCGGCAATCCCGCCGTCGAGCAGCGCCGCCCGATGCCCCAGCGCACGCAGCATCCACACGAGCCGCGCTGCGATGACTCCTCCCGCGTCGTCATACGCGACGACGGTCGTTGAGTCGCCGATTCCCAAGGAAGACATTCCCTGTGCGAACACTTCGGGGTCGGGAAGAGGGTTCAGGCCGTGTGGTCCCGAGCTGCCCGACAGCCAAGAGTCCAGGTCCACGAACACCGCGTCTGGAAGATGCCCGCCGTCGTACGCTGCACGGCCTGACGCGCCGTCGAGGTACCACCGAACATCAGCGGTGACAACGTTGGTTCGGTGTGCCTTGAGCCATTCGGCATCAACAAAGGGCGGAAGGTCCGCTGGGGTTATCCGACGATCATCCATACAGTGCAGGCTAGAGGGTGCGTCCACTATTCGAGCAAAAACGTCCCATTATGTGGACTGGTGTGCATGCGTCTCAACGGTCGCTGTGACGCGAAGGGGCGAAAGCGATCTGCTCCGTGCGGGCAATGCCACGCTCGATGGCCGCCTTGTCTATGCCCAGGAGCGTGGTGAGCCACATGCCGTTTTGCACGACGACGATGTCTGCTGCGCGCTCCCTGCTCTCATCGGCGGAAAGCTCTGGTTTGGCATTCCCTATGAGTGTGGCAAGCCCGTCCAGATACCGGTCGAAGGCCGCCGCGTTGATCCGTGCAAAGTCCTCGTGAGCTTGGGCGAGGGCCCAGAGGTGGAGGCGGAGGGACAGATACGGAGTGGTCAGGAGATCGGGGTCTGCAACGCGCCGAAGTGACTCCCGGAGTTGCTCCTCAGGGGTTGACGCCGGCTCCGGCTCCACGAGCATGAGGTCGTGCTCTTCGATCCGGTGCAGCACCGCGCGGATCAAGCTCGACTTGTCCTCGTAGTAGTAGTTCACGAGCCCCAGCGCCACACCGGCTTCGCGTGACACGGCACGCATGTTGATGCCCGAAATGCCGTGGCGTGACAACAGTTCCAAGGCAGCCTCGAGAATGCGTGCTTGCCTGTCAACCTGTTCGCCGGACTTTGCGGTGCTTGTACCCATTCGGTCAGACTATTGCCAAACCCGGATCAGCGCATCCCGGACGACTACAGGTTTCCTTCTGCGTAAACGCGCAGGGCGTCCCGGACGAACGTCGCTCCTGACTCCCCGCCATAGTTCGCGGCAAATCGAGGGTCAGCGACGTACATTTCGCCGAGGCCTGTGACGTAGCCCTTTACGTCTCCACCGGGAGTGGCGGACGGTGTGCCGGGGATTCCGCGGAGCCACTCGACGTGGCGCCTTGCCAGTTCTTGTGCTTCAGCGCTGTCGGGTGTGATTCCGGACGTCGCAGCGGAGATCCAGTCGCTCCCCAGTTTCCGGGAGCGTTCCTTCCATTGCTGCTTTTCTTCGGCGCTCATACCGCGCCACCAAGCGTCACTGGTGGCGTAAGCGTCCTTGCCCCAGCGCTCCTCTACCTCGTCCTTGTACTGAGTGTGGTCGAAGCCGTCAAACATGTCCTGTGCCATGTACTTTCCATCCCCTTTCAACGTGTCAATGGTTTGCCGCACTGATGCGATTTGCCGTGCCAGGCGGTCCTGCTCTTGCCCAAGCCATTCCAGGTGGCCGCTCAACGCCTTAACGGTGTCGGTCTCCCGGGCAAGCACGTCGGCAATCGCGGGCAAGCCCAGTCCAAGCTCCCTGAGCAGGAGGATCCGCTGAAGCTGTACCAAGGCCGGACCGTCGTAATAGCGGTAGCCGTTATGACCGGTCCGGCTTGGCTTGAGCAGCCCAATATCGTCGTAATGACGCAGCGTGCGGCTGGTGGTCCCTGCCATCTTGGCGATTTCCTGGATCGACCAGTCCATGTCTCCTCCGTCCTGGCCCTCTTGTTCCTGGCTTGTCCTTTGACAGTAATGGTTGACGTTACGTCAAGGTCAAGGGGGTGGATTGGAGGAATTAGTCGGCCAGGATCAGGTACAGCGCGCGCCGGGTTTCGTCGAGCTTCTCGATTGCCGCCCTGCGTTGTTCGTCGGTTGCCGCACCGCGGAACTGGTGGACGACGCCCATGAGTTTCCCGATGCTTTGGTGGAACTCTTGCATGTTTCCGTCCGCCTCGGTGTTCCAGGCGTTGGCGAGTTCTTCTTCATGCTCGGCAACGTAGGCGCGGCCGTCGTCCGTCAATGTGAATTCCGTCCGACGCCCCTCGCCCGCGGCTGTGATGAGCTCTTCATCAACCAGCTGCTGCAAGGTGGGGTAGACGGATCCGGGGCTGGGCCGCCAGGCTCCGGAGGTCTTCTCGGCGATGGTCTTGATCAGTCCGTAGCCGTTGGAAGGAGCCTCGGCCAGCAGGGAGAGGATCGCCGCGCGGACGTCGCCGCGGTTGCGCCGTGGACCGCCCGGCCCGAAGCCGCGGGGCCCGAAGCCGCCAGGGCCAAACCCGCCAGGTCCGAATCCCGGACCGAAGCCCGGCCCGAATCCGCCCCCGCCGTGGCCGCCCGGTCCGCGACGGCCTTTGCCTCGATTGAAGCGACCTCGACCATGTCCATGCTCGGGATGTCCGTGGCCGTGTTCAGGGAAATTGTTGTCGTGTTCGTTGATGCCTTTCATAACAGCATCGTCCTTTCGGTAGTGGTTCACCGAAGGAATATCGGCGATAGTTAACGATATATCGGTAACTATCGGAACGTCAATAGCCGTTTTTGGGGAGCGAGCATCGGGTGGAAACGGTTGGGATGTGAGCGAGCATCGGGTGGAAACGGTTGGGACGTGAGCGAGCATCGGGTGGAAAGGGTTGGGATGTGATCGAGCATCGGGTGGAAACGGTTGGGATGTGATCGAGCATCGGGTGGAAACGGTTGGGATGTGAGAGAGCGTTAAAGCCCGACGGCGGGTGCGGACTTCACGAAAAAGTCCGCACCCGCCGTCGAGCTTCCCAGGAAGTTACGAAAGGGGAGTGACGTAGGCCCCTGAGATACCGCCATCCACCAGGAACGTGGAGGCCGTAATGAAGGAAGCGTCGTCGCTGGCGAGGAACGCGACTGCCGCGGCCAGTTCCTCCGGTTCGGCAAAGCGACCCAGGGGCACGTGGACCAGTCGACGGGCTGCCTTTTCCGGATCCTTGGCGAAGAGTTCCTTCAGCAGGGGAGTGTTCACCGGTCCTGGGCAGAGCGCGTTGATACGAATGCCCTGCCGCGCAAACTCGACGCCGAGTTCCCGGCTCATGGAGAGAACGCCGCCCTTGGACGCGCTGTAGGAAATCTGGGAAGTTGCAGCGCCCATGACAGCCACGAACGATGCCGTGTTGATGATGGAGCCCTTGCCCTGCTCCTGCATGTAGGGAATGGCGTACTTGCAGCAGTAGTAGACGGAGGTCAGGTTCACTTCCTGCACCCTGCGCCAGGCGTCGATTCCCGTGTCCAGGATGGAAGCGTCGTCGGCGGGGGAGATGCCGGCGTTGTTGAAGGCGATGTCTACGCTGCCGTACGTCTCTTTTGTCTGGGCGTAGAGGTTGCGGACTTCTTCTTCGCTGGTGACGTCCACCTTGACGAACAGGCCGCCCACTTCACTGGCGGCGGCGATCCCGGAGGTCGGTTCGATGTCGGCGATCACGACGTTGGCGCCCTCAGCGGCCATCCGGCGTGCTGTGGCCAGGCCGATGCCGCTGGCACCGCCAGTGATGACTGCGCTGCGGCCGGCGAGACGGTTGGAAACTACTGATTGCATTGGTGCTCTCCTTTGAAAAGTGGAAAAAGATCAGGCTGACGGGGTGGAAATGAAGACGTTCTTGACCTCGCTGAAGGCATCCAGGGCGTCAGGGCCGAGCTCGCGGCCAAGGCCGGACTGCTTGAAGCCGCCAAACGGGGTGGAGTATCGGACGGACGAATGGGAGTTCACCGAGAGGTTGCCCGATTCGACTCCCCGGGCTACACGCAGTGCTCGGTCCACCTTTGAGGTCCAGATGGACCCAGACAGGCCGTACTCAGTGTTGTTGGCGATCCGGATAGCGTCCGCTTCGTCGTCGAACGGCACCACGGCAACCACCGGGCCGAAGATCTCATCCGTGAATGACGGAGCTTTCAGGTCCGGCGTCAGCACTGTGGGCGGGAACCAGAAACCCGGCCCTTCCGGCGCCTTCCCCCGGAAGGCGACCGGTGCGCCGTCGGGCACGAAAGCGGACACCGTACTGAGTTGCTGGGCCGAAATCAAGGGACCCATAGTTGTGGCCGGATCTGCAGGGTCTCCGACGCGCATGCCGAGGACCTCGGGCTCCAGCAATTCCAGGAAGCGTTCGTAGACGCCTCGCTGCACAAGGATCCTGGAGCGTGCGCAGCAGTCCTGCCCGGCGTTGTCGAAAGCGCCACCGGGGGCGGCGGCCGCAGCCATCTCAAGATCGGCGTCGTCGAAAACGATGTTGGCGCTCTTGCCGCCCAGTTCAAGCGTCACGCGCTTCACCTGGTCCGCGCAGCCGGCCATGATCTGCTTGCCCACGCCGGTCGAGCCAGTGAAGACCACCTTCCTGACCGCTGGATGCGTCACGAACCGCTGGCCCACCACGGAACCCTTGCCGGGAATCACTTGGAAGACGCCCTCAGGAAGGCCGGCTTCAAGAGCCAGTTCACCAAGGCGGATGGCTGTCAGCGGTGTCACCTCCGCCGGTTTGAGCACCACGGTATTGCCTGCGGCCAGGGCGGGAGCGAACCCCCATCCTGCTATCGGCATCGGGAAATTCCAGGGAACAATGATGCCAACAACCCCCAGCGGCTCGTGGAAGGTGATGTTGACCCCGCCTGCCACGGGAATTTGGCGGCCGAAATGACGTTCTGGAGCGGCCGAGTAGTAATTGAGGACATCGCGGACGTTGCCCGCTTCCCATCGCGCGTTGCCAATGGTGTGCCCGGCGTTGCGCACCTCCAGTTGCGCGAGGTTCTCCAGGTCATTGTCGACGGCGGCAGCGAACCGTCGCAGCAGCAGCGCCCGGTCCGCGGGGGCAACGGCCCGCCACGTCTCGTAGGCAGCGGCTGCCTTGGCAATGGCGGCGTCTGTTTCCGCCACGCCAGCGAGCGGAACGGTCTGGATGACCTCCTCCGTGGCCGGATTGATCACATCAAACACTGTTGCTGTCATGCGGGGGACATCGCTTTCATGGTTGCGTTCTGGTCTGAGCGGTAGCTGGCGGCAGCCTCCACAAAGCCGCGGAACAGCCGGAGATCCTCGGGGTTCTGTTCCGGATGGAACTGGACCCCCAGCACCCAGCCGCCCTCGGTTGCTTCAACGGCCTGGGCCAGGCCATCCGCGGAGCGGGCCGTGACGCGCAGGGCTTCAGGCATGGTCTCCAAGGCTTGGTGGTGGTAGCAGGGGGACGTGGCGGAGCCGCCCAGCAGGTGGTGGATGAGGCTGCCCGGGGTGGTGGTGAAGGATGCCTCTCCATAAACACCAGGTGCCGGCTGGCTCTTGCTGTCAGGAATGACGTCGGGGATGTGCTGGATCAAGGTGCCGCCCAGTACGACGTTGAGGAGTTGCGCTCCCCGGCAGATCGCGAACAGCGGGAGTTCGCGCTCAAGCGCGGCACGGATCAGGGCGGAATCGTGCCTGTCCCGCAGCGGCTGTGGTTTGGTGGCAGGGTGGGGCGCCTGGCCGTAGAGGGAAGGATCGACGTCGGGACCTCCCACCACGATCAAGCCGTCCACCAGATCCAGCACGGATTCGTCGGTGCCCAACGGAGGGAGCAGGATGGGTGTTCCTCCGGCAGCGACCACCGCCTCCACGTACGTTCCCGGGAGAATCGCCGCCGTCGTATTCCACACTCCCCAAGATGCCTCTTGAAGGTAACTGGTGAGCGCGATCCGCGGCCGGTAAGTTTCAGAGACGTTCGAAGCCACGGACCCGCTCCCAATCTGTGATGGCGCTGTCATAGGCGGTGAGCTCCACGTTGGCGGCGTGGACGTAGTGATCCACCACGTCGTCGCCGAAAGCCTTGCGCGCAATGCTGCTCTCGGCCAGGAAGTCCCGCGCGTCCCGCAACGTGGTGGGGAGCCGATCCGCGTCCGACTCGTAAGCATTGCCCTTGGTGATTGCCGGCAACTGGAGATCGTTTTCGATGCCATGGATGACAGCGGCGATCATTGCAGCCACTGCCAGATAGGGGTTCACGTCTCCGCCGCCCACACGGTTCTCAGTGCGGAGGCCCCGGCCGTGGCCCACCACGCGGAGTGCGCAGCTGCGGTTGTCCAGGCCCCAAGCGATCGCAGTTGGTGCGAAGCTGCCCTCCACGAAGCGTTTGTAGGAATTGATGTTGGGCGCCAGGAAATAGGCGAGTTCGCGCAGCGCCGCGAGTTGACCGGCAACGAACCGTTCCATCAGGGGACTAAAGCCGTGTTCGCCGTCGCCCGCCAGTACGGGGTTCCCGTCCAGGTCGGTGAGGCTGAAGTGGATGTGGCAGGAGTTGCCTTCACGCTCATTGAACTTGGACATGAACGTGATGCTCTTGCCGTGCTGGTCCGCGATTTCCTTGGCGCCGTTCTTGTAAAACGTGTGCTTATCGCAGGCGGCGAGGGCTTCATCGAAGCGGAACGTGATTTCCTGCTGACCGAGATTGCATTCGCCCTTGGACGACTCGACCACCAAGCCCGCAGCTTCCATGTTGTTGCGGATGGAGCGGATCACTGGTTCCAGCCGGGCGGTGGCAAGGAGCGAGTAGTCCACGTTGTACTGCGTCGACGGCGCGAGGCCGGTGTAGTTCTTCTGCCAGGCCTGGTTGTATGAGTCATCGAACATCAGGAATTCAAGCTCGGTCCCTACATGGGCCCGGTAGCCCAGCTTTTCGAGCCGCTCGATCTGGGCCTTCAGGATCTGCCGCGGTGATGCTGCCACCGGTGTCCGGTCCGTCCACAGGACATCGCACTGCACAATGGCTGTGCCTTCGAGCCAGGGAACCCGGCGAAGCGTCGAAACGTCCGGCAGCATCACCATGTCCCCGTAGCCCGTTTCCCAGGACGACATCGCGTAACCGTCCACGGTTTGCATCTCAACATCCACGGCGAGCAGGTAGTTGCAGCCCTCCGCGCCGTGATCAAGAACGTCTTCGAGGAAGGAACGTGCACCGCAACGCTTGCCCTGGAGGCGACCCAGTGCATCGGTGATGGCGACAATGACAGTATCGATCTCGCCGCTTGCTACTGATTCGCGCAGTTCGTCGACGGTGAGCTGCCGGTTCCGGCTGGACTCTTGGATGTGGGAATTCATGATGTCTCCGCAGTGTGGTTCTGTGAGTGGATGTCAGGTTCTGCTGGCTGTTACTTCAGCTCGGCCTCGGCCATGGCGAGTTGGGCGAACTCTTCTTCGGGTGCGCCCGCCACGATCCGGTGCCGGCTGTAGAGCCAGTAGTAAAGGAGGGCAGCGGCAAAAATCGCTGCCGTAATGGAAGCGGCAAAGACGTCGACGACGAACGTCGCCACGACTGCCACCGCGGACAGGACCAGGGCAATCGACGTCGTGACGATCCCGCCCGGCGTCCTGTAGCCGCGTTCCAAATTGGGTTCCTTCTTGCGAAGGACGATGTGCGAGAGGTTCAGCAGGACGTAGGAAACGGTCGCGCCGAAGACTGCGATGTTGATGAGCAAGGCGCCGTCGTGGGTGATCGCCGCAAGGAGGAAGCCGATGGTGCCCGGAACGATCAAGGCCCAGTATGGGGTGCGCCGCTTCCCGGTCAGGGAGAGCCAGCGTGGCAGGTATCCGGCCCGTGAGAGGGCAAACAGTTGCCGTGAGTAGGCGTAAATGATGGAGAAGAAGCTGGCCACCAGCCCAGCCAGGCCCGCGTAGTTAATGAAGTCCGCGAGGAAGGTGTTGCCGCCATAAGCAATGCGCAGGGCTTCCGGAAGCGGGTTGTCGGATCCGCTCATGGCTTGCGAGCCGGCTGCTCCCGGGACCAGGACCAGCATGAAAGCGCCAAAAATGACCAGGATGATGACGGCCACAATGATTCCCCGGGGCATGTCCCGCTTGGGATTCGAGGTTTCTTCAGCCGCGAGCGGAACGCCCTCCACTGCCAGGAAGAACCAAATGCCGTAGACCAGGGCCGCCAGGATGCCGCTGATACCCATGGGCAGGAAGGCGCTGGAGCCTGCGGATCCATCGGGAACAATATCGAACAACCGGGCGGCATCGAACTTGGGAAGGAGGCCGACGACGGCGGCGGCCAAAGCGATGGTGGCCACCGCGGTGATGGCGAACATGATCTTCAGGGCTTCGCCGACTCCGCGGATGTGAATGCCGATGAAGATGACGTACGTGACCAGGTAGACCGGCCATGAGTTGGTGAGGCCAAAGAGGCCAAGTGCCTCTACGTAGCCGCCGATGAAGGTGGCAATAGCGGCCGGCGCCACCGCGTATTCGATGAGGACCGCCATACCTGTCGCAAATCCACCGAGGGGTCCCAGTGCCCGGCGGGCGAATGCATAGCCAGCCCCCGCCGTCGGGAGCGTTGATGAGAGCTCAGCGAGCCCGAAAACCATGCAGGTGTACATAACCGCCATGAGCAGGAAAGCGATCAGCAGGCCACCCCAGCCTCCTTGTGCCAGGCCCAGGTTCCAGCCCGCGAAATCGCCAGAGATCACGTAGGCCACTCCGAGCCCCGCGAGGAGAACCCATCCAGCGGCACCCCGTTTGAGGCGCCGGTGCTTCAAATACTCATCCTCGCCGCCGGGCGGCTGGTGCACTGTTTCCATGCGTGTTCCTATCGTCTGAGGAATGCTTCTGGGAAAAGTCGAGCGGGGGATCAATCAGATCCTAAAGGACTGTTTTCAGTCCAAAGTGTGCTTCAAAGTCTGGAGGCTCCTTCGGCGGGAGTCAAGACTTTTCTCAAAACCTGATGACTTGGATCACAATTGGAGGCGTGTCCAATGGTTTCTTTGATGACCTTTATTGGTCAGCGTGGGTAGCATGGAGGCAGCAGCGCCCTGTGAACGGCCTCACTTATTGGCGCAGCCCGCATTCCGTGGAAGGAGATGCCGTGCCGGACTCACCGTTTGGCCCGTCGTTCTCGATGCTGCGCCCAGTCAGGGGCGGCAACGCGTTCGAAGAGACCATCGAACACATTCTGCAGACGATCAAGCTGGGGATCTTCGCCCCGGCCGAAAAACTGCCGCCCGAGCGAGAACTGGCCGAACAATTGGGAGTCTCCCGGGCCACCCTTCGCGATGCCTTGGGGGAGTTGCAGAGTGCCGGCTATCTGGAAGTCCAGCGCGGCAGGTATGGGGGAACGTACGTCTCCGCATCGGCAGTCCAGCGCCAGCCGGATCAAGGGCCGCTCGACCCCGCCGAGGTGGAGGACGTCCTGCTCTTCAGGTCCATCATCGAGCCCGCCGCTGCTTCTTTGGCCGCCAAAGCGGACCTCTCTGCGGCTGCCCGGAGGCACCTGCAGGTCTGTCTCTCCGAAGTGAGCGCTTCCCCCGCCGTGGGCTACCGACCCCGCGATGCCCGGTTCCATATCGCAGTCGCCGAATTGTCCGGCTCCGCCAGCTTGGTGGGCGCGGTGGCCGAAACACGGTCAAGGCTCAACGAACTCCTGGACCGGATACCCTTGCTCAGCACCAACCTGGAGCACGCCAACGAACAGCACACCGAGATCGCGGAGGCCATCCTGCGCGGCGATGCCCCCGCCGCTGAACGGGCAACTATTGAACACCTGGAAGGAACGGCTTCATTGCTGCGCGGCTTCCTCGCCTGATCCTCGCTCACATCCGACGGGTTTTTTACGGTTCCTCTCGCACATCCCACGGGTTTCTGGGGATCGTTCTCTCATATCCGGCGCGGTTGCGGCCGAATCACAGCGGGGCCGAATCACGGCGCAATATGGTTGAGCCTTTGTCATGCGGCTGACTAGTGTTGGACACATGCGCGAACTCCAGGCCAAGATCATCGAGGAAATGGGCGTCCAGCCCCGGATCAACCCCCAAGAGGAGGTCCGCAAACGGGTCACGTTCCTGAAGGAATACGTGAAAGCCACGCGCACAAACGGCTTTGTGCTGGGCATTTCCGGAGGACTTGATTCCACTCTGGCCGGCCGACTGGCGCAGCTGGCAGTCGAGGAACTGGAAGCTGAAGGCGTCAATGCGAACTTTGTCGCGGTCCGACTCCCCTACGGTATCCAGCACGACGAAGACGACGCCCAGGCGGCCTTGGACTTCATCAAGGCCAAGACCGAACGGACCTTCAACATCTCCCGCGCGGTGGACGGGTTCGAGGAAGAGTTCGAGAAAACCATCGGCGCTGAAATTTCCGACTTCCACAAAGGCAACACCAAGGCCCGCGCCCGCATGGTTGCCCAGTATGCAATCGCAGGGGAACACAACTACCTGGTGATCGGCACAGACCACGGCGCCGAATCCGTTACGGGGTTCTTCACTAAATTTGGCGACGGCGGTGCGGACATCCTGCCGCTGTTCGGTCTGAACAAGCGCCAGAACCGCGAGCTCTTGGCTGAGCTGGGCGCTTCCGCGCGACTTTGGCAGAAGGTTCCCACGGCTGACCTGCTGGACGACAAGCCGGGCCGTACCGATGAAGACGAACTCGGAGTCACGTACGACCAAATCGACGACTACCTTGAAGGCCGCGAAGTTCCCGACGGCGTCGCGGAGCTCATCGAGCAGAAGTACCTCCGTACGCGCCACAAGCGCACAGTGCCGGTAACCATCTTTGACACGTGGTGGAAATAGCCTCCCGGTTCCTCGCTCACATCCCACGGGCTTTTTAGGATCGTTCTCTCACATCCCACGGGTTATTGGGCGATGCTCTTTCACGTCCCACCGAGCTTCGACGGCCATCGCAGTGACCGATCCCGGCTAGAGTCGGCCTCCGTTGGACGTCATTGGCTCCCGGCCGCCTCCGCCGCCGGGGGCAGTCCGCTGTCCGGCATGGCCACGCGAAGCTCCGTCATGCCCTCTCAGAAAAAACCTTAAGGCCGCACCGCCCGACGTCGGCCACTGCCCACGTCGGGCTTTAGCGGATAGCGGCCAGCTCGCCGTCGCGCAGGATGTGAGAGGGCGGTCCCCAGTCGAGCGGACTTAGGCTGAGACCGGGCCCGTGGAGCCGCGGACCGTGAGATGGGTGGGCATGACGGAGCGGCTGCGGTTACCGCCCCCCGCCAACGGGTTCAGCTGGGCCAACAACATGGACACGGCCACACGGCCTGCTTGCTCAATTGGTGAGCTCATTGTGGTGAGCGGGGGATTGCAGAAGTCGGCCCCAAAGATATCGTCACAGCCCACGATGCTCATATCTTCAGGCACGCGCAGGCCGCGTTCGCGAAGCCGCTGCAACATGCCGATGGCAATGAGGTCGTTGAAGACAATGCAGGCAGTCACTCCACTGTGGACTGCGGCATCGGCAGCGGCAGCGCCGGACTGCGTCTTTGGAGCAAAAGGGCCGAGGCTACGAACGTCCACCCCACGGTCCTCGGCGGCTGCGGTCAGCGCGTCCCAGCGCCGCGCGCTTGACTGCGAGACTGCCGGCCCGGCTACGTAGGCCACGGATGTGTGCCCCAGGGAAATAAGGTGATCCAACGTCTGCGGCATGGCGGATGGAGTATCGATGATGACGGCAGGAACGCCGCCGACGTCCCGGTTCACCGTGACCATGGGCATCTTGGCGGCAGCTGCGGCGAGTGACTCATCATTCAAGCGGGAGGCCGCAACGATCACGCCGTCAGCACTCTTGCGCAGCTGCTCCAGGGTGCTGGCCTCAACTTCATCGGATTCCTCGGTGTCCACCAATAACTGTGTGTACCCTGCAGCCTTGAGCTGCAACTGCGTTCCGCGGATGAGGTCGAAGTAGAACGGGTTGGTGATATCTGGGACCAGCACGCCCACTGCTCCGGTCCGGCCTGAGCTCAGCGCCTTTGCTTGAGAGTTCGGCGTGTAATTAAGTTCGACGGCGGCAGCTTGGATCCGCTGCCGGGTGCGGATATTGACGCGATCCGGGTTGGTGAGTGCCCGGGACACAGTAGACGCCGCGACTCCGCACATGGCGGCAATGTCATGGATGGTGGTGGGCCGGTTTGATGCCACGGGTTGCGTCGCCATGGGTGTTCCTCTCTGAACAACGGGTCATCCGGCTGTGATTGCTGCCACACCGTTCATCAAGAATGCCACAGCATGGCAGGTTATGGCAATCGGTTGTCAAAAACCTGCCAAAGTGGCTAAACTCATGGGGAACAAGACTTGCCTGTGAACTGCGTCACCGGACTCTGATTGGTGTCGCCACAGGACTACTTAGGAGATTTCGTGACTCAACCCAATGCCGTGTGGAGCCTGTCCGGTTTCGGCGACGAAGTAGATCCAGACCCCTCCGTGCAGGCTGCCGTGCTGCTCGCCCTTGGCGCCAGCCACATCGAGGTCCGCAGCGCCTGGGGCACCAACGTTTCCGAGCTGGAGCAGGATTCAGTCGAACGCCTCAAGGCCATCCTCGACGAGAAGGGCCTCAAGGTCTCCGCGGTCGCCAGCCCTATCGGCAAGGTGGATGTCACCCTGCCGGTGGAGCATGAAGTCGCGCGGCTCCGTCAGATTATTTCGGTCGCCAAAGCACTGGACACCAAGTACGTTCGCATCTTCTCCTTCTACCGCGCCGAAGGGCAGAGCCCAGAAGATCTTCGGGAAGCGGTGATGGAACGTATGGCTGCTCTCGCGGAAGAAGCGGCTGCCGCCGGGATCGTACTCCTCCACGAAAATGAAAAGGGCATCTACGGCGATACCCCTGAACGCGTTCTGGACATCATGGAAACGGTCAACTCACCCGCTCTTCGCGTCGCGTGGGACAACGCGAATTTTGTCCAAGTGGGCGTTAAGCCGTACACGGAGGGCTACGCCATCCTGCGGCCTTTCCTTGAATACCTGCAGGTCAAGGATGCCATTGCTTCTACGGGTGAAGTGGTCCCGTCCGGGGAAGGCGACGGCGAACTCGACGCAACCATTGCTGCACTCGCCGCCGACGGTTACACCGGCTTTGCCTCGCTTGAGCCGCACCTGGCCAGTGCCCACGAGTTGGGAGGCTACTCGGGGCCGGTGGCCTTCGGTGTCGCCGCCCGCGCCTTCGCTGGCCTCGCCGCGAAGAATGGCGTCACCCTCGCCTGACATCTGCACCACCGGACAATGCATCATCCTTCGAAGGAGCAGGAATGACTACAGCGGCAATCATCGGTTGTGGTGACATCTCCACCATCCACTTTGCGGCCATCGGCACCTTGGGCGACGTCCAACTGGTCGCGGTCTGCGATACCGACCCAACCCGGCTGAGTGAGGCGGCAGCCGCCCACAACGTACCGGGGTACGCGGATTACCTGGAGATGCTGGAAAAGGCACGTCCCGACGTCGTGCATGTCTGTACGCCGCACCATCTTCACGCCTCAGTGGCCGCCGACTGCCTTGAGCGCGGCGTCAATGTAATCGTCGAGAAGCCTCTCGCGCACACGCTTGACGAGGGGCGGCGGCTGATCGAAGCTGCGGAGGGGAGCGCGGCAAAGATCGCCGTCTGCTTCCAGAATCGCTACAACGCGACGTCGCAGGCCATGCGCAAAATGCTCGACGACGGCGGGCTGGGTCCAGTTATTGGCGCATCGGCCACTGTCATGTGGCATCGGAACGGCGACTACTACCGCGACCGGCCTTGGCGCGGTACGTGGCTGGAGGGCGGGGGTGGCTTGATGATGAACCAGGCAATCCACACTGTCGATTTGCTCCAGTGGCTGGTTGGCGATGTTGCCAAGGTGGAAGGCCGGGCGTCGACGCGCTCGCTGGCTGGCGTGATTGAAGTGGAAGACACCGCGGAGTTTGTTGCCGAGCACGTGAACGGTGCCCGCAGCGTCTTCTATGCAACTTTGGCTAATGCAGTCAATGCGCCGGTCGCGCTGGACATCGTGACCGAAAAGGCGACGCTCAGCCTGCGCGGCGACCTAACGGTGACTTACGACGACGGCACAGTGGATGTCATCCCGGAGCGCGTGGCGGCAACGGGCGGCAGGTCCTATTGGGGTGTCTCGCATGAGTTGCTAATCAAGGACTTTTACGCCGGACTCGAGGACGAGGGACCTTTCTGGATAAGTCCTGCAGAGGCAGGCAAGTCGCTCCGGATCGTCAAGGACATCTATGCGCAGAGCTATCCGGACCAGTTGGAGCGGGTGAGCTGAACCGCAGCAGGGCATGCCGGCGATTCCGGCCGGGAGCCATTGGGGGTTTCCGGCCGTTTTCGTCTCCAATTCAGGGAACCGCGTCGGCGTCCTGGCAACTTGGCAACATTTTTAGAAACTTTTGACAATCGGTTGCCAAGGCGAGATTACTTCCGTAATGTAAGTTCCACACCCATAAAAATGTGGCCCACGCCACAACCTTCGTTCTGATTCGCATCAGGCCAAGACTCAGTAGGAGCCGACAATGAAGTTAGGTCCAAAGGCGGCAGCAGCCGCCATCGTACTCAGCGCCTCCCTGGCGCTAACCGCATGTGGCGGGGGAGCCGGAGCCGGCTCAAACGCCAGCGGCGGGAAAACCGTCACGGCACTGACTTTGGGAACCCTCCGGGACCTCACTTCATGGGATCCTGCCCAAGCTCACGTCGGCCACGCACTGCAGCCCTACCAAGCAGCTTATGACTCGCTGATCCTCCGCGAACCGGACGGCAAGCTCAGCCCGATGCTGGCCACGGCGTGGAAGTACAACGACGCCAACACCAAGCTCACCGTGGACCTTCGTACAGACGTCACTTTCAGCGATGGGGCCAAGTTCGACGCCGAAGCCGCCAAGGCAAACCTGGACCACTTCAAGAAGGCGAACGGCCCCCAGATGGCCCAGCTCAGTTCGGTATCGGATGTGGCTGTGGTGGACGCCGATACGATCGACATCAACCTCAGCGCGCCCGAACCGGCCCTGGAGTTCTTCCTCAGCCAGGCAGCTGGCCTGATGGGCAGCCCGAAGGCCTTGGGTACGGACGCCATCAAGACTGTTCCTGTTGGCTCCGGTCCTTACGTTATGGACAAGGCAGCCTCCGTCAAGGATTCGCAGACAGTCTTCACAGCCCGCGAAGGCTACTGGAACAAGGACCTGCAGAAGTACAAGAAGCTGACACTCAAGATCCTCACCGATCCCACGGCCCGCACCAACGCCCTGGTTTCCGGCCAGATTGATGCCACGCTGTTGGATCCCAAGAACGGCAAGCAGGCCGAGGGCGCCAAGATGAAGCTGGAAACCAACCAGGTTGACTGGTCTGGCCTGCTCCTCTTGGACCGCGACGGCACTAAGAACGAGGCTCTGGGCAACGTGAAGGTCCGCCAGGCCATCAACTACGCTTTCGACCGCAAGACCATCCTGGACCAGGTGATGCTCGGCCAGGGCACGCCCACTTCGCAGCCGTTCGGCAAGGACAGCGGCGCATGGTCGGAAGAGCTGGAGAACTACTATAGCTACGATCCCGCCAAGGCCAAGCAGCTCCTGAAGGAGTCCGGCTTCGAGGGCAAGGTCAGCATTGACGTCCCGACCCTTCCCGGCGCTGAAACCCTGATCTCCGTTCTCAAACAGCAGCTCGCGGATGTCGGCATCACCCTCAACCCGGGTGCGGCCATCACCAACACCTTCACGGCGGACGTTGCAGCCCAGAAGTACCCGGCGCTGTTCTTCAACCTGTTCCAGGGCGAGCCCACCGTGGCAATCGACCAGATCGTCTCCACCAAGGCCCTTTACAACCCCTTCAAGACAACCACTCCCGAACTCGAAGCCAAGATCGATGCCGTCCGTACCGCCGGTGACGCTGCTGGTGAAAAGGCCAAGGAAGTCAACAAGTACGTGGTGGAGCAGGCCTGGTTCGCACCGCTGTTCCGCGTAAACCAGATGTATTACCACAACGACAAAGTGAACGTCGTTCCGCAGGCCCAGCAGGCTGTACCGTCCATCTACAACTACTCGCCTGCCAAGTAGGATCCCATGATCAAGTTCATTGCGAAGAGGCTGGGCAGCGGGTTGGTGGTCCTGTTCGTTGTTTCAGTCCTCACGTTCACCCTCCTGTACACGTCCAGCGGCAGCATCGCGCAAAACATCCTGGGCGACCAGGCCACACTTGAACAAGTCGCCGCGAAGGAACACGAACTGGGCCTCGACCAGCCCCTGTTCGTCCGGTACTTCTCCTGGTTGGGCGATGCGCTCAGCGGAAACCTGGGAGCCTCATGGTTCACCTCCGAGCCGGTAGCCAACTCCCTGGCCACCCGGATCCCCGTGACAATGACCATGGTTTTCGCAGCAATGATCCTGATCGCCATCTGCGCAGCACTCATCGGTGTTGCCGCAGCCGTCAAGCGCGGCTGGGTGGACAGGGTGGTGCAGATTGGCGCGATCATCGGAGACTCCATTCCGGGGTACGTGATCGGTGTCTTCCTGGTGACCATCCTGGCCATCCAGCTGGGCCTCTTCCCAGCCACCAGCACCATCTCCCCGGAAGTGGGACCTGAAGCCTGGGTCGTTTCCATGACCCTTCCTGTCATCGCCCTGCTCATCAACGGTGTGACGGGCGGTGCCCAGCAAATCCGCAGCGCTGTGATTAAGCAGCTCGAACGCGATTACGTCCGCACCCTCCGCAGCCGCGGCATCGGTGAGCGGGAAATCCTCTTCAAGCACGTCCTCCGAAGCGCGGCACCGGCCGGGCTAACCGTCCTGAGCCTCCAACTGATCGGCATGCTGGGCGGCGTGGTGATCATCGAGCAGATCTTCGCCCTACCGGGGATGGGTCCCCTTGCAGTGGCAGCTACCGGCCAGTCCGACCTCCCAGTGGTCATGGGAGTGGTGATGTACACGGTGGTTGTAGTCATCGTGGTGAACCTCCTGGTGGACATCCTCAATGGTTGGCTCAATCCGAAAGTGCGTGTCTCATGAGCGACTCCATAGATTCAACAGCAGTAACAGCGGACCTTGCGGCGAAGCCGGGAGCAGGCCAAAGTGGCACTGTAGTGCGTTCCACCGTGATGCGTCGGCTGATTCGGAACCCCTTGGGCATCGCCGCCCTGGTGATCCTGACCACCATCGCACTACTGGCGATCTTCGCACCGGTGCTGGCACCGTTCGAGGAAAACTTCGCCAACATTTCCAAGACCCTCGCGGCGCCCGATTCGGTAAATATCCTGGGAACGGACAGCGCCGGACGGGACAACTGGAGCCGCCTTCTCTTTGGCGCCCGGCTCACCCTGTTGTCCGCCCTGCTCTGTGCCGGTGTGGCCATCGCTATCGGTCTCCCCGCCGGTTTGATTGCCGGTTATTATGCAGGGAAGTTCGAGGCCGTCTCCAACTGGGTTGTCAGCATCCTCATGAGCCTTCCAGGCCTGATCGTGCTGCTCACCATCCGCGCAGCCTTCGGCCCATCGGTATGGATCTCGATGATCGCCTTTGGCGTTCTCATCAGTCCTTCGTATTTCCGGCTCACCCGCACAGCCGTCCAGTCGGTCCGCAATGAGCTCTATGTCGATGCCGCCCGGGTTTCTGGCCTGTCGGACCTGAGCATCATCGCGCGCCACATCTTCTCCGTGGTCCGCGCACCCATCATCATCCAGACCGCAGCAATCGCGGGCGTGGCCATCGCCATCCAGTCCGGCCTTGAATTCCTGGGCCTTGGTGATCCCACCAAGGCAACCTGGGGCGTTATGCTCTCGGAGGGCTTCAAGAACGTCTATCTCACCCCGACCCTGCTTCTCTGGCCAGCACTTGCCATGGCACTCACCATCGGTGGACTCGTCCTGCTTGGCAACGCCATCCGCGATGCCCTGGAAGACGGCGAAAAGATCAAGCACCGCAAGAAGAGGGCCGCCAACGCTGAACGCAATGCCGCAGAACGCACGACGGCAGACCCCGCCAAGGCGCGCCCGTCACGTAAGTCGGTTGCCGCCGTCGAGCTTGGAACCGAACATCATCTGATCAAGGTGACCAATCTCGGTGTCGGCTACCCCCAGGCTGATGGATCCATCAAGAAGGTAGTGGACGACGTTTCTTTCCACGTGGACCGTGGCGAAATTCTGGGCATCGTTGGGGAGTCGGGTTCGGGCAAGTCCCAGACTGCGTTCTCCATTCTTGGGCTGCTGCCGGACAACGCGCGGATCGTGGGTGGCTCCATCCAATTCGACGGCAGCTACACCGTTGCCCCGGGCGAGGACCGCGTCAGCCAGGAGAGGCTGTCCAAGCTGCGCGGCAAGCGGATCTCCTACATTCCGCAGGAACCCATGAGCAACCTAGACCCGGCATTCACCATCGGATATCAACTGGTCACCCCCATGGTCCGTGTCTTGGGAATCTCCAAGGCAGAAGCCCGTGGGCGCGCGCTCAAACTGCTCACGGACGTCGGAATCGTCAACCCGGAACGCACGTTTCAGGCCTACCCGCACGAAGTTTCCGGCGGCATGGCACAGCGCGTGCTGATCGCCGGAGCCATCAGCTGCGAGCCGGACCTGGTAATCGCCGACGAACCCACAACCGCCTTGGATGTCACCGTGCAGGCCGACGTGCTGGACCTGCTTCGCGAACTGCAGCAGCGCCTGAACATCGGCGTCATCCTGGTGACCCACAACTTTGGTGTCGTCGCCGACCTCTGCGACCGCGTGGCCGTTATGCAGAACGGCAGGCTCGTGGAAGAAGGCACCGTCCGGGACATCCTCCGGAATCCCAAAGAGCAGTACACGCAGACCCTGTTGGGGTCCATGCTTGAAGGAAAGACCCCCATGACGATGCTCGTATCCCAGGACAAGGAGCCGGTCGCATGAGCCCCGTTGAAAGCACCCCGTTACTATCCGTGGACAACCTCGTGGTCGAGTACCCCAGCAAGCGGTTCAGGGCCAAGCCCTTCCGAGCCCTTACGGACATCAACATCACCATTGGCCAAGGTGAGACCCTTGGCCTGGTGGGGGAGTCCGGTTCGGGCAAGACCACTCTGGGACGGGCAGTTCTGGGACTTGCGCCGGTGACCGAAGGGAAGGTCATTTTCGAAGGAAACGACATCAGCAACGCTTCGCGCAAAGAACGGCGCACGCTGAGCAGGGACTTGCAGGTGGTGTTCCAGGACCCCTACACTTCGCTGAACCCGGCATTGGAGATCGGCGACATCCTTGCTGAACCCCTCGCAGTGCAGGGCATGGATTCAACCGCAGCCAAGAAGCGCGTCCAGGAACTGCTGGACCAGGTGGGCCTGCCCTCGGACGCGATCCATCGACTCCCGCGTGAGTTCAGCGGCGGCCAGCGCCAGCGTGTTGCAATTGCCCGGGCTTTGGCACTGTCACCCAAACTCATTGTCTGCGACGAACCGGTCAGCGCATTGGACCTCTCCACCCAGGCCCGCGTTCTGGATCTGTTCCTGCAGATTCAAAGGGACACCGGCGTTTCCTACCTCTTCGTGTCCCACGACCTGGACGTCGTACGGCACATCAGCCACCGCGTGGCCGTCATGTACCACGGTGAAATCGTTGAGCAAGGGCCCGCGGAGATAGTCACCCGCGATCCCGAACACCCCTACACACAGCGGCTGCTGCTGGCGTCACCGGTTCCCGATCCTGACCGGCAGGAACAACGCCGCGCAGACCGGCACCGGCTGTTGGCCAACCAGCGCAACCAGAATGAACAGGCGGGTGCCGTGGCCTGACGGCCGGCGGTACCCAGCAGAACCCAAACGGCCCATGATCGCGGCCGGAATCCCGGAGGAAAAAGTGGCCAAAATAGGCGTACAGGCAATGATGTTGAAGGACAGCTTTGCCGAAGTTGGAGCGTTCGAGACCCTGCGAAAAGTCAGCGCAATCGGGTACACCGCGGTTGAGATTTCCCAGATCCCCATGACGTCCGAGAACGTGGACGAGCTCGCCCGCTCGCGGTCTGAGCTGGGCATGGACATTGCCGCCCTCTCCGTGAATGTGGAAGGCCGCAAGGGCATGCCCGTCGAGTCGCTCGCGGACAATTTCGACAAGATCGTCGATGATGCCAAGCGCCTCGATTCGTCGCTGCTGCGCATCGGGATGTTGCCATTCCCGGCCATGAAATCACTGGAAGCCGTGGTGGAATTCGCCAAGCAAGCCAATGGCTACGCTGAGCGGCTGCAGGAGCAAGGCATCGGCCTGTACTACCACAACCACCACATCGAATTCGCGAAGTTCGACGGCAAGTACATGTTGGACATCATCGCGGAAAACTCCCCGGCCATGGGCATGGAAATCGACGTCCACTGGGTACAGCGCGGTGGCCTGGACCCAGTCCGCACCCTCCAAAAGTACGCCGGCAAGACTGCCATGGTGCACCTCAAGGACTACAGGATCGGCCAGATGCCGGCTACTGCCTTCGAGCTCCTGGAGAGAGGCGACTTCCCGGCGTTCATGGCCGAGTTCAAAAACGTAGTCCAGTTCGCTGAGGTAGGCGAGGGAAACCTGGACTTCCCGTCGATCGTGCCTGCTGCCGTTGCTTCCGGGGCACAGTACTTGCTGGTCGAACAGGACGAACTGTACGGCCGCACGGTGTGGGACGCGCTCCAGACTTCATACGACAACCTGGTGGCCATGGGCCACGGGGACCTTTTCTAGATTTTCAAACAGGAGAACATCTTCATGAGTAACAAGGTACGTCTCGGCATCATCGGCTTGGGCCAGCAGGGCGGCGCCTACGCCAAATTCATCAAAGACGGGCTGGTTCCGAACATGGAGATCGGTGCCATCTGCGACATCGATCCCGCCAAGCAGGAACTAGCGGCAACCGAGTATCCGGGCGTCCCGTTCTACGACGACTACATCGCCATGCTGGAAAGCGGATCTGTGGATGCTGTGGTGACCTGCGTTCCGCACTTCCTGCACCCGGAAATCGGAATTGAGACTCTCAGACGGAATATTCACGCCCTGGTCGAGAAACCGGCCGGCGTTTACACCAAACAGGTCAAGGAGCTGAACGAGTTCGCAGCCACCAAGCCCGAACTGACCTTCGGCATCATGTTCAACCAGCGCAACAACCCGCTCTACAAGAAGCTCAAGGAAATCGTAGACGGCGGCGAGATCGGCAGCATCCGCCGCACCAACTGGATCATCACCAACTGGTGGCGGCCGCAGGGCTATTACAACTCCAGCGAATGGCGAGCCACCTGGGGCGGCGAGGGCGGGGGCGTCCTGGTCAACCAGGCTCCGCACCAGTTGGACCTCTGGCAGTGGATCTGCGGCGTCCCCAAGTCTGTCTACTCCAAGGTGGCCTACGGCTTCCGCCGGGACATCGCGGTCGAGGACGAGGTCACTGCGGTCGTGGACTATGGCGACGGCGCCACCGGCGTTTTCGTGACGGCAACCCACGACATCGTTGGAACCGACAGGTTTGAAATCCTGGGCGACCAAGGCAAGATCGTGGTCGAAAACAGCAAGACCGCAACCGTTACGCGGTTGGTCAAACCCGAGCGTGAAATCAGCGATTCCATGGGCATGGATGATGTCCGGAAGCTCTTCATGGGCCAGTTGAACCGCGAGGAGCTGTACTCCACGGAGGTCATCGAGTTCGAGTCTGCGTGGGGCGGCCAGCACGCCGGCGTCCTGGAGAACTTTGCGGCCAACATCCTTGACGGCACTCCTCTGCTTGCTCCGGGCTCGGACGGTATCAACGGAGTCCGCCTGGCCAATGCCATCCACCTCTCCAGCTGGACCGGCAAGGAAGTCTCGCTGGACTTTGACGAGGATGAATTCCTGCAGGAGCTCAACAAGCACATCGCGGAAGAGGGCAAGTTCCCCGAGCGCTCTTAGAGGTTGCCGGGGATGTGAGGGAGTATTCGGACAGACCGTTCCTCTCACATCCCGCCGGGTTTTGCGCGTTCCTCGTTGGCAACCGGCCGATTTTGTTGCCAAGCGGTCTAGGATGAAGCGGTGACTGACGTGACGAGCACCGGAGCAGCAACCGCACCCATTAAGCGTGGCCGGGGGGAAAAGTCCTCCGCCACGATCTACGACATCGCCAAGCTCGCGGGAGTGAACCCGTCCACGGTGTCGCGTGCCCTCAGCAAGCCGGGCAGGGTCAGTGCCAAGACGCAGAAAATTATCGAGGACGCGGCTGCGCAGCTGAACTACCAAGTAAACCCGTTCGCCCGCGCGCTCCCCACCGGCCGTACGCAGACTATCGGGTTGATCGTCGCGGACATCACCAACCCCACCTTTTTCGACATCATCCGTGGTGCCGAAACCACCGGATCAGCTCGCGATTACACGCTGGTCCTGGCCGAATCCGCTGAGTCGCCTGAGACCGAAGCCACCGCGGCTCGTCGCCTGTTGAGCACCGTCGACGGACTGATCCTGGCGAGCCCCCGCATGGACGACGACCACATCCGGGCCCTTTCAGTGGACAAGCCCGTCGTGGTTATTAACCGCAAAATCGACGGCGTCCCGTGCGTTGTTCCAGACGTTAACAAAGGCATCAGCGAGGCCGTGCGCAGCCTGGCAGCCAATGGGCACACCAGTCTCGCCTACGTTGCCGGGCCTGAGCAGTCTTGGATGACGGGCCGCCGCTGGGAGGGCGTTAAAGCTGCCTGCGAGTGGTCCAAGCTGGGCGCCCTCCGTTTGGAATCGTCCAAACCAACCGTCGACGGCGGCAGGCAAGTTGCGCGCGAGGTCCTGGAAAGCGGTGCGACGGCGGTCATCACCTACAACGACCTCCTGGCCATCGGCCTGATGCAGGAATTGCAGGCCGGCGGCATGCGCATTCCAGACCAAATCAGCATCGTTGGCTTCGACGACATCTTCGGGGCAGACTTCACCACCCCGGCACTGACCACCGTGCGTTCACCTTTGGGAGAATGCGGCAGGCGTGCGGTGACCATCCTGCTGGACGTGCTGCAGGGCCATGATGCCCCGGAGCAAGCCGTGAGTGTGGAAACCGAACTCGTGGTGCGCGGCTCCAGCGGGAGACTCCTGGGCTAACCAGCATCTGCAGAAAGCTCTGGACAGCAACTAGTTGGCAATTTTTGGCAACCGGTTGACAAGCAAGGTGGGCGAGCCTCAAGATTGACCTATGTCACAGTCCATCGCCGCACACCCTGACAGGCTCCTGCCCGCAGATCCCGGGACGCGCAGCATCGCGCGCTCCTTGCTGGAGCGCGTCCAGGACCTGCCCATCATTTCTCCGCACGGCCACGTTGACGCCGCTGTCATCGAGCAGAACACGCCGTTCCCCGATCCCTCGGCCCTTTTGGTTAGCCCGGACCACTACGTCACCCGCCTGATCCACGCGAACGGTGTTCCGATGGACCAGTTGCTGGCCGCCGCCACCTCCGCGCCGGATTCAAGGGAGATTTGGCGGCGGTTCGTGGAGGCTTGGCCGCTGTTCGAGGGGACCGCCTCCGGGTATTGGCTGCGCACCCAGTTCGACGACGTTTTCAAGCTCGGATCAGACCTCAGCGACATGCCCGCAGATGCGAGCTACGATGCGATCGCCGCGAAGCTGGTGGAGCCGGACTTCCGTCCAAGGCAACTCTTCAAGGACTTCAACATTGAAGTCCTTGCCACTACAGATGACCCCTTGGACAACCTGGCCAGCCATAAGGCCCTCACCGAGGACCCCAGCTTCAACGGCCGTGTCCTGCCAACCTTCCGTCCTGACGCCTACCTCAACGTGGCGCACCCAAGCTGGAGCACCAACGTAGACAGGCTGATCGAAACCGCGGGCGACGGCGCAACGGGCTACGCCGGCTACATCGCTGCCCTGGAAAACCGCCGTCGTTATTTCGTGGAGCATGGCGCGGTATCCGCTGACCATGGCGTGCGGACGCCGGCCACGCTCAAGCTGGATGCCGCAGAAGCTGAAGCGATCTTCGAGCGGGGCCGTGCAGGCAAGGCCACGGCTCATGACCGCGACGCCTTCGAGGCCCACATGATGTACCAGATGGCGCGTATGTCGGTGGAGGACGGGCTGGTCATGACCATCCACCCTGGTTCGTACCGCAACCATCACGGTCCCACCTTCGAGTCCTTCGGCGCCGACACCGGGCACGACATTCCGTTCGCCGTGAACTACACCGAGGCCATCCGCCCGCTTTTGCAGGATTTCGGCACGGCAAAGGACTTCCACCTGGTGCTCTTCACGCTGGATGAAACCGTCTTCTCCCGCGAACTGGCGCCGCTGGCCGGCTTCTACCCTTCCGTCTACATCGGCGCGCCGTGGTGGTTCCTTGATGCGCCGGATGCCATGTTGCGCTTCCGTTCCGCCGTCACCGAGACTGCCGGATTCTCGCGGTCCTCGGGCTTCATCGATGACACCCGCGCGTTCTGTTCAATCCCGGCAAGGCATGACGCCTCACGCAGGATCGAGGCATCCTTCCTTGCGCGTCTCGTCGCCGAGCACCGCGTCACGGAAGACCGCGCACATGAGCTGATTCTCGACGTCGTCGACTCCTCACCACGCAGGGTGTTCAAGCTGTGACAGCCGCGAATCAACCGTGTCTCAGCCGCGGAACCTCGGCCGCCGGCAAGGCGCCAATCCGCATCGTGCACCTTGGCCTCGGCGCGTTTCACCGTTCACACCAAGCCTGGTACACGCAGCACGCCGGAGATGCTGGTGACTGGGGCATCGCCTCCTTCACCGGCCGTCGCCCGGACGCCGCCGAAGTCCTCGCAGTACAGGACGGACTGTTCACGGTGGTGGAGCGATCGGATTCCGGCGACTCCTTTGAAGTTGTGGGAAGCATTGTGGAAGCTGTTGATGGTGCCAACGTGGATCGCTTGGTTGAACTGCTTGGCGCATCACAAACTGCCGTGGTCACCCTGACTATCACGGAAGCTGCGTACAGATTTGGCGCGGACGATGTACCGCTGCTGCTTGCCGGTGAAAAACCGACGACGCCGTTGGGCCGCTTGGTTCTCGGTCTCGCCGCCCGAAGGGACGCCGACGCCGGACCGCTCGCCGTTGTCTCGTGCGACAACCTCTCGGATAACGGGAATGTCGCCCGCCACGGGGTGCTGGACATTGCGAAGGCAATCGACTCCGGACTTGCCGGCTGGATCGAGTCAAACGTCAGCTTCGTCAGCACTTCCGTGGACCGGATTACGCCGCGCACCACTGAGGCAGACCTCGACGCCGTTGCGGCTTCGTGCGGATACCGGGACCTGGCGCCCGTGGTCACCGAGCCGTTCCACAACTGGGTGCTCTGCGGAGAGTTTCCGGTCGGTCGTCCGCGCTGGGAAGACGCTGGAGCGGTCTTCGTGGACGACATCGAGCCCTACGAGAACCGCAAGCTGTGGCTCCTCAACGGCGCGCACTCGATCCTGGCCTATGCGGGCCAGCTGCGAGGACACACCACAGTGGCCGAGGCGCTGGCGGATGCCATTTGCCGTGAAGCTGTGGAGGAGTTCTGGGACGAAGCATCCCGGCACCTTTCCGGTGACGAGCTGCGGGTTCCCGAATACAGGGCTGCATTACTGGAGCGATTTGGCAACTCGAGGATCGCACACCATTTGGCGCAGATCGCCACAGACGCAAGCACCAAGCTCAGGATGCGGGCAATCCCCGTACTGAAGGCCGAACGGTCTGCGGGCCGCAGCGGTGAAGCGGCGGCGAGAATGGTTGCCGTTTGGGCGGCGTTCGTGGCAGCGAATCCTGGTCTGCAGGATCCGGAGTCGGAGGCTGTGACCGGGGCGAACATGCTTACCGGCATTGAGCGTACTGCAGCACTCGTGGCGCTGCTTGACGCAGGACTTGCCGGTGAACCTGCCGTAGTTGAACTTGTCCATCGACTCAGTACAGACTGTGTTTCCGCCGCCAACGCCCGAGTTTCAGGGACCGCGGCGTAGGAACCGCCAAAACGAAGCGACCCGGGCCCCTCTGTATCGGGGCCCTGGTCGCTGCTGTTTAACGCCGATAACGCGTGAAGTTGGTAAAAGTTTCAAGGAAAAATTGCGGCAACCGATTGCCAGATGCTTGCCAAAGTGATTAGAATTACAACAGCTGCACAAGCCGGGCCTCAGATTCCAGTGATCCAAACTGTTGAGCCGACCCGGGCCGCAATGACGCGAAGGGTAAAGGAGTCCGCATTGAAAAAGCTCAGCAAACTCAGCATCGTCGGCTATGGCGCCGGCGATGCCGCCAACAATCTGGCCTTCACCACCGCCACCATGTTCCTCCTGGTCTACTACACCGACGTCGCGGGCATCTCCGCCGCTGCAGCAGGCACGCTGCTCCTGGTGGTCCGCGTCTTTGACGCCTTCGCCGATGTTTTCGCGGGACGCATGGTGGACCGGAGCTACAGCAAGCGATTTGGCAAGTTCCGGCCCTTCATCATGTTCGGCTCCATCCCGTTGCTGCTCCTGAGTGTGGCCACGTTCTCCATACCGCAACTGGGCGAAACGGGCACCTTGCTGTACGCCTATGTCACCTACGCGGCACTGGGCCTGGCGTACTCCCTTGTTAACATCCCCTATGGCTCCCTGGCCGGTGCCATCACCCAGGACCCGGGCGACCGCGCAAAGCTGGGCTCGGCGCGGACGGTTGGTGGGCTGTTGGTGGGGTCGGCACTCGGAATCTTCGTAGCGCCGCTCATTAAGCCCGGGGCGGATCTTCAGTCGACGTTCACTACGATTACGCTGGCCTTCGTGGTGATCGGCGCTGCGCTCTACTTCTTCACCGTGCTTACTGCCAAGGAACGCGTCCACCGGTCCGTGCCGAATGTATCCTTCAAGCAGAGCATGGATACGCTGAAGGCCAATCGGCCGCTGCTCATGCTGTGTCTGAGTTCCTTCCTCTTCCTGACCGGCGGCATGGCTTTGTCGTCAGTGCAGCTCTACTACCTGCGTGACTTCCTGGGCCGCTTGGATCTCTACCCGGTGCTGGCCATCATCCAGCTCGTCGTGACGCTGGCAATGGCACCCTTGATGCCGAGGCTGGTCCGCAAGCTGGGCAAGAAGAATGTGTACATCGCCGCTGGCGGGCTCTCCATGGTGGGTGGAATCATCGTCTTCCTGTCGCCCTCATCCATGGTCTGGGTGGGATTCTTAGGACTCGTGGTCAGTCTGATAGGCGTCATGGCCGTCAACATTGTGGTGTGGGCGCTGGAGGCTGACACCGTGGAATACGGAGAGTGGAAGACCAAGGTGCGCACCGAGGGAATCACCTATGCCTTGTTCTCCTTCACACGCAAAACCGGCCAGGCTGTCGGTGGGGCGCTCGCTGCCTATTGCCTCGCTGTCGGAGGATACAAGTCCGGCGCCACTCAAAGCGCTGAAGCCTTGCACGGCATTCAGTTCGCCGCCGGTGCGCTGCCTGCCATCATGACCCTCCTGGCCATCGTGGTGATGGCCAAGTACAAGCTCACCGACGTTTTGCATGCCCATATTGTGGGCGAGATCCGGGCGCGGCGCGTGAACGAGCAAGAAGCTGCCGGCTTAGGTCAGGCTTCGGCAGGCAGTCCGGAACGCGTGGCGAATGCCGCCTCCCGCGGCGGAGCGTCAGGAAGCTGAAACTCCCGCAAATATGTGCGGCAACCGGTTGCCAGTTACTGCAATCCAATCTAAAATCGTACTTAATCCCTTGTGGCGCACATCGCAGCGAAGCGGGTGCCAAGGCTTCAAACCGGCCACATCCCGAAAGGAAAAGCTGTGAAAATCATTGCCGCTGACGTCTTCGTGACCAGCCCATCCCGCAACTTCGTCACCCTGCGCATCACCACGGAGGACGGTGTAACGGGCATTGGCGACGCAACGCTCAACGGCCGGGAACTCGCCGTTGCCGCCTACCTCAAGGAGCATGTGGCGCAGCTGCTGATCGGCAAGGACCCACACCGGATCGAGGACACCTGGCAGTTCCTGTACCGGTCATCCTACTGGCGCCGTGGTCCGGTGACCATGGCGGCGATTGCTGCGGTGGACATGGCGTTGTGGGACATCAAGGGCAAGGTCGCCGGGATGCCGGTGTACCAGCTGTTAGGCGGTGCGTCCCGCAACGGTTTGCGCGCGTACGGGCACGCGTCGGGTTCGGATATCCCGTCCCTGTTCGATTCGGTGCGGGAGCACCTGGAACTGGGGTATAAGTCGATCCGGATCCAGACCGCTGTCCCGGGGATCAAGGCCGTGTACGGTGTTGCCGCGCAGGCCCAGGCCTCGGGGGAACGGTACGATTACGAGCCTGCCGGGCGTGGGAATTTCCCGTTGGAGGAGGATTGGGACACCCGCGCGTACCTGCGGCACCTGCCCACGGTGTTCGAAGCGGTCCGGAACGAGTTCGGCCCGGAGATCCCGTTGCTGCACGATGGCCACCACCGGATGACCCCGATCCAGGCCGCGAAGCTCGGTAAGGCGCTGGAACCGTATGACCTGTTCTGGTTGGAGGATTGCACGCCGGCCGAGAACCAGGAAGGCCTGCGCCTGGTCCGCCAGCACACCACCACGCCGCTGGCGATCGGCGAAATCTTCAACACGGTGTTCGATTTCCAGACCCTGATCAAGGAACAGTTGATCGACTACGTTCGTGCAGCTTCCACCCACTTCGGCGGTATCTCCCCGTTGAAGAAGGTCATGGATTTTGCCGCGCAGTACCAGATCAAGTCCGGCTTCCACGGCCCCACGGACATTTCGCCTGTGGGCTTCGCTGCCCAGTTGCATGTTGGCCTGGCGATCCACAACTATGGCATCCAGGAATACATGCAGCACTCGGACAAGACCAACGAGGTCTTCCAGCAGTCCATGACGTTCAAGGACGGATACCTGCACCCCGGGGACGAGCCCGGCATCGGCGTTGAATTCAACGAGGAAGCCGCCGCGGCGTTCCCGTACCAGCAGGCTTACCTGCCCTACAACCGGCTCGTGGACGGCACTGTTCATGACTGGTAAGGCGGACATGACTGGTGATCTGAACCAGCGCCCCCACATTGTGGTGATGGGTGTAGCGGGTTGCGGCAAGAGCACCATCGGTGTCGCCCTCGCCGAACACTTCGGCGCTGAATTTGTCGACGGCGATTCGCTGCACCCGCAGTCGAACATCGACAAGATGGCCTCGGGTACTCCGCTGAACGATGAGGACCGTGCACCCTGGCTGGCCGAAATCGGGAGGCGATTCACGGCGTCGAACTCTGCTCTGGTGATTGCCTGCAGCGCGCTCAAGCGCGCCTACCGGGACATCATCCGCAGCGGCGATCCATCCGTGGTGTTCGTGCACCTGCACGGGGCGCGGGAGTTGTTGGATGAACGCATGAACGCACGCCCAGGACACTTCATGCCACCGTCATTGCTGGATTCGCAACTGGCAACATTGGAGCCTTTGCAGGACGACGAAGCCGGACTCGTCATGGATATCGCCTTATCCGTGGAGGAGATCGTGGATGAAGTGACCCTCGCTTTGAACGGACATGCTGAACCTGCGTCCGGGCCGTTCCTGGTGGACCTGAAAGCAGCACCGTTCAACCTGGATGGCGGTGCTGTGGAATGGGTCGAGAACACCATCGCTTCCATGACGCTTGAAGAGAAGATCGGGCAGCTCTTCATCAACCACAACAACGACTACTCCCCGGAGTACCTCGACGGCGTGCTGGAGAAATTCCACGTGGGCGGCATGCGGTACCGGCCCGGCCCGTCAGCGGCTGTCCAGGAACACATCCGTTACGCGCAGTCCAAAACGCGCATCCCTCTGCTCATCGCTTCCAACCCCGAGATGGGTGGAGCGGGCAGTTGCGACGACGGCACCTTCGTGTCCACGCACCTGCAGGCAGGTTCACACGCGGACAAGGCAATCGCCCGGCAAATGGGCCAGGTTGCCGGCGTCGAAACTGCCGCGCTGGGCTGTAACTGGGCGTTCGCGCCGATCGTGGACATCCACTACAACTGGCGTAACACCGTCATCTCCACCCGGGCGTTCGGCAATACCCCGGAAATAGTGGTGGAGCGTGCTAAGGAGTACTTCGACGGAATCAGCGAGTCACCCACCGTTTGCGCCGTGAAGCACTTCCCTGGTGACGGCATTGATGAGCGCGACCAGCACGTGGTCACGTCCTACAACACGCTCGACTATGACGAGTGGAGCAAGACGTACGGTTACGTTTACCGCGAAATGATCGGGCACGGCGTGCAGTCCATCATGGTGGGACACATCGGTGCGCCCGAGGTGTCCAGACATTTCCGCCCCGGGTTGTCAGACTCTGAGGTGCTCCCTGCGACACTGGCTCCTGAACTGTTGCAGGACCTCCTGCGGGGCGAGCTCGGCTTCAACGGGCTGTTACTCACGGACGCTTCGCTCATGGTCGGTTTGACGCAGGCGATGAAGCGGCGCGATTTGGTGCCGGCTACCATCGCGGCGGGCTGCGACATGTTCCTCTTCTTCCGCAATCCGGACGAGGACTTCCAGTACATGCTGGACGGCTACAAATCCGGCGTCATCACGGAGGCCCGCCTCCACGATGCGCTGCGCAGGATCTTGGGGCTGAAGGCTAGCCTTAGCCTTCACATCCGCCAAGACCTGGTGCCATCTGTGGCCGCGCTGGAAGTTATCGGCAGCGAGGCGCACCGGGCGATCGCTGCCGAGGTCGCCGATAAAACCGTCACGCTGGTGAAGGATACGTCCCGGAATCTGCCCATCACGCCAGAGACCCACAAACGCATCCGCCTTTACGGGATCTCAGGCGGGGCGGACTTCACCCGCGCAGATCCGCTGGCCTATTTGGACACCGTCAAGGAGGAACTCGAAGCGGCCGGCTTTGAGGTGCACGTCTTCAAGACAGCTGAGCAGCGGAAGGCCGCAGGAGAGCCGGGCATGAACTTCATGCGGGTCTTGTCCGAGGAAGCTACAGGCGACTACGCGGAGCGGTACGACGCTGCTTTCGTATTCGCCAACGTCAAGGGCTTCGCTCAGCAGGCCTCTATCCGGATCAAGTGGTCCTCGCCCATGGCTGCTGAAATTCCTTGGTACGCCACGGAAGTTCCGACTGTATTTGTTTCGCTGAACCAGCCGAACCACCTCATCGACGTGCCAATGGTCAAGACCGCCATCCATGCGCATGCAGATTCACTCGAGGCTATTCGGAGCACCATCCAAAAGATCCAGGGCCAGTCCGAATTCCAGGGAACGTTCAATCAGAACGTGTTTTGCGATTCCTTCGATACCCGCCTCTGACTCCCTGTTCCCAGCAGGGACAAGTTCCTCCCCGCCATCACGGAGGAACGTCTGAAGCCCGGCACTGCCCACGAGGCGGTGCCGGGCTCTTCCATTCCCACGTAACGCGAACGCGCGCCAATTGTGAACGCTAACAACGATTCAAGTCAAGAATTTTCCGCAAGGATTACTCCCGAGTAGGGGTATAACCAAATTGTGATCCAATCCACTTGACCCACGGTATTGTTAGCGTTCACAATGGCTGTCGTATCACTTTGAAGTGGCATGTGCCGCCCCCAGCACACAGGCCACCCCAGCTTCACCGTGCCGGACGCACAGATGCTCCGGCTGCATCAGAGTTCGCGGCAATGCTGCCGCGGAAGGAGAGCATCGTGAGATTAAAGAAACTCCTGGGCGCCGTAGCGGTTGTCCTTACCTTGACCGTGGGAGCCACGGGCTGCGGTAGCCGCGGAGGAGCTGCAGAATCCAGCAGCACCGCCAAGCCCAGCGATTCGCTGGTCGGCATTTCGATGCCGACGCAGACGTCCGAGCGTTGGATCGCCGATGGCGCCAACGTTGAGAAGTCCTTGAAGGACCTTGGTTACAAGACGGACCTTCAGTTCGCCAACGATGACATCCCTACGCAGGTCTCCCAGATTGAGAACATGCTGACCAAGGGCGCCAAAGCCCTGATCATCGCAGCAATTGATGGCACTACGCTGACGGACGTCCTGGCCAAGGCCAAGGAACAGAACGTTAAGGTCATCGCCTACGACCGCCTCATCAACGGAACGCCCAACGTTGATTACTACACCACCTTCGACAACTACACCGTAGGTGTCCAGCAGGCTACGTCACTGCTCACCGGCCTTGGCCTCATGGACGCAAGTGGCAAGAAGGTTGAAGGCAAGGGCCCGTTCAACGTGGAGCTCTTCGCCGGAAGCCCGGATGACAACAACGCCAACTTCTTCTGGACCGGCGCCATGGACACCCTCAAGCCCTACCTCGATGCAGGCACCTTGAAGGTTCCCAGCGGCCAGACCAAGTTCGAGCAGGCAGCCATCCTGCGCTGGCAGGCACCCGTTGCCCAGAAGCGCATGGAAGACATCCTGACCTCGGCTTACAGCTCCGGCACCAAGCTGGACGGCGTGCTCTCCCCGTATGACGGCCTCTCCATCGGCATCATCTCCGCCCTGACCAGCACGGGTGGCTACTCCACCGGAAAGCTGCCGGTAGTTACCGGCCAGGACGCCGAGAAGGGCTCCGTGAAGTCCATCATCGCCGGCGAGCAGTACTCCACAATCTTCAAGGACACCCGCCAGCTCGGCGCGCAGGCCGTGAAGATGGTTGACGCCGTGCTCAAGGGCAACGAACCGGAAACCAACGACACCAAAACCTACAACAACAAGGTCAAGGTTGTTCCGGCCTTCCTCCTGAAGTCCGTCATCATCACCAAGGACAACTACAAGAAGGAACTCATCGACTCGGGCTACTACAAGGAATCCGACGTCAAGTAAGCACTTGATTCGGGTTGTGGTCCCGCTGCCAAAGCGGGGCGGGGCCACAACCCACCATGAGCCGGCCGAATCCCCGGCCAGGCCAAGTTCCAACCAGTCAGTGGGAATTGACGATGAACGTACCCATTCTTCAAATGCGAGGAATAACCAAGACCTTCCCCGGGGTCAAGGCCCTTCAGGACGTCACCCTGGATGTAAACCGCGGCGAAGTCCACGCCATCTGCGGAGAGAACGGCGCCGGGAAATCCACCCTTATGAAGGTGTTGTCCGGGGTGTACCCGCACAACTCCTTTGACGGCGACATTCTCTTTGAGAACGAACCCTGCGAATTCAACAGCATCTCGGACAGCGAGAAGCGCGGGATCGTGATCATCCACCAAGAGCTGGCCCTTAGCCCGTACCTTTCCATCGCTGAGAACATTTACCTCGGCAACGAACTGGCAAACAACGGCTGGGTGGATTGGCGGAAAACCAACCTCGAAGCCGCCAAGCTGCTTGCCCGTGTAGGTCTGAGCGAAAACCCCGTCACACCCATCCAACACATCAGTGTTGGCAAACAGCAGCTCGTGGAGATTGCCAAGGCGCTCTCCAAAGAGGTGAAGCTCCTCATCCTGGACGAGCCAACCGCTGCGCTGAACGATGAAGACTCGGACCACCTGCTGGACCTCATCCTGCACCTCAAAGGCCAGGGCGTCACCAGCATCATCATCAGCCATAAACTCAACGAGATCCGCAAGGTGGCCGACGCCGTCACCATCATCCGCGATGGCAAGTCCATTGAGACCCTGCGGCTGGATCAGGGCCAGATCACCCAGGAACGCATCATCCGCGGCATGGTGGGACGTGACCTTGAAAGCCTCTATCCGGACCGCACTCCGAACATCGGCGAGGAAGTCCTCCGCATTGAAGACTGGACCGTTCAGCATCCCCAGGACCACAGCCGCACTGTGGTGCACAATGCCAACCTGAATGTCCGCAAGGGCGAAGTGGTGGGCCTGGCCGGCCTTATGGGCGCGGGCCGCACCGAGCTGGCGATGAGCGTTTTCGGCCGGACATATGGACGCGCCGTTTCGGGCAAGGTCTATAAGCATGGCGAAGAGATCGACACGTCCACCGTTTCGGACGCAATCGACCACGGCATTGCCTACGCCACCGAGGACCGCAAGCATTATGGCCTGAACCTCATTGAGGACATCAAACGGAACATCTCCATGGCGGCGCTGAACAAGCTGGCCAAACGTGGCTGGGTTGATGGCAACAAAGAGACCACAATCGCCAACCATTACCGGAAGAGCATGAACATCAAGGCGCCGTCCGTGGCAGCCATCACCGGCAAGCTCTCCGGCGGTAATCAGCAGAAAGTAGTGCTGAGTAAGTGGATGTTCTCGGATCCGGACGTGCTGATCCTGGACGAACCAACCCGTGGCATCGACGTCGGCGCCAAGTTCGAGATCTACACGATCATCAATGAACTCGCGGCCGCCGGGAAAGCCGTGATCGTGATCTCCTCGGAGCTGCCTGAGCTCCTGGGCATTTGCGACAGGATCTACACGCTGTCCGCGGGCCACATCACCGGCGAGGTCCCCATTGCCGAGGCCACCCAGGAAACCCTCATGCACTTTATGACTCAAGAGAAGGAATAGCCAACATGTCCGCCCTACGAGAATCCCTTGGCTTCCTCACAAGCCGCCTCCGCCAGGTTGGCATCTTCGTCGCCCTGATCCTGATCGTTATCCTCTTCCAGGTCTTGACCAACGGCATCCTGCTTGAACCGCAGAACGTCAGCAACCTGGTGGTCCAGAACAGTTACATCCTGATCCTCGCCATTGGCATGGTGATGGTCATCATCGCCGGCCACATCGACCTCTCCGTCGGATCCATCGCCGGGTTCATCGGTGCTGTTGCCGGCGTGATGATCGTGCATTGGGGCTGGGCGTGGTGGCTGGCCATCCCGGCTTGTCTCCTGGTGGGTGCCCTCGTGGGTGCCTGGCAGGGTTATTGGATTGCCTATGTGGGCATTCCCGCCTTCATCGTCACCCTGGCCGGCATGCTCATTTTCCGCGGCCTGACGCTCATCACCCTGAAGAACCAGCAGATCACCCCGTTCCCCAACGAGTTGCGGGCGCTCGGTGGAGGCTTCCTCCCCGATATCTCCGGGGGCACATCCGTACTGGAATGGCTGACCGTGATCCTGGGCGTTGGCGGCACCGCAGCCATCCTCTTCCAAGCCATCAAGGAACGCCGGGTCCGTCGCAAGTTCAACCTTGAGAACGAGCCGATGGCATGGTTTGCGGTCAAGAACGGCTTCATTGCCGTGCTCATGCTCATCATCACGTTCCTCCTGGCAAGCTACCGTGGAACCCCGATCGTGCTGATCGTGCTGGCAGTCCTCGTGATCCTGTACTCGGCATTGATGAATAACAGCATCTTCGGGCGCCACACCTACGCCATCGGTGGCAACCTGCATGCGGCAGAGCTCTCCGGCATCAAGACCAAGAAGGTCACGTTCAGGCTCTTCGTCAACATGGGCGTCCTCGCCGCCCTGGCCGGCTTGGTGTTCACAGCCCGACTGAACTCTGCCCAGCCTGCAGGCGGTACCGGCTTTGAACTTGACTCCATTGCTGCCGCCTTCATCGGTGGCGCGGCAGTCCAAGGCGGCATCGGTACCGTTGCGGGAGCAATGATCGGTGGCCTCATCATGGGCGTCCTGAACAACGGTATGTCCATCCTCGGCCTGGGAACCGACTACCAGCAGCTCATCAAGGGCCTGGTTCTCCTCCTTGCAGTCGGCTTCGACATCTTCAACAAGAACCGGACGGGTGCTGGTGGAGGATCCTCGATCAGCCGCCGCTTCAAGTGGAAGACGACGCCTCCGGCAACCGAAGCTACGAAGCCTGCCAAGACTGAACCTGAGCGGGTAGACGCCAAGTAGCAAGAACCCCTGGGATTGGCCCGCATCCCGCTCCGAGACTGAGCTGTCCTGCTCAGAGTGAAGAACCGGATGCGGGCCAATCCTGCCTAAGCCCGCCATACGAATCCATAAAGTGAGGTGCGGATGTCTCCCGGGGCAACACCGAACAGGCCACCCGTCATGGGGGACGTAGCCAAGTTGGCCGGGGTCTCGCACCAGACCGTTTCCCGTGTCCTGAACAACCACCCCAATGTCAGCGGCAAGACCAAGGAACGCGTGGAATCGGCAATCGCCAGCCTTGGATACAGGCGCAACACGGCGGCTCGCAGCCTGGTGACGCGACGGTCCCGGACCATAGGCGTGCTGGCCTGCGAAACCGGTCAGTACGGACCTGCCAACACCTTGCTCGGAGTCGAACAGGCGGGCCGGGAAGCAGGCTATTTCGTCAGCATCGCCAACCTCCGCGAAGTGACCGGCGATAGCATCAACGACGCCATCACCCATTTTCGCAACCAATCCGTGGAGGGGGTAGTCATCCTCGTCCCGCATCCGGATGTCCTTGCTGCCCTTCGTGACGTCGTCGTCCCGTTTCCCATGGTGGCCGTGGGCGGCGGAACCGGGAACCAACTGACGGGTGCTTCACTAAACCAGCGTTTGGGAGCGCGGTTGGCAGTGGAACATCTCATCGGGCTCGGTCATCGCCACATCGGACACATTTCCGGTCCGCCGCACTGGATTGACGCGGCTGAGCGCATCAAGGGATGGCAGGAGGCTCTTGGCAACGCCGGCTTGGAGGCCCACGTTCTTCTCCAAGGGGGGTGGGATGCGGCCTCGGGATACGAAGCAGGCCTGGCGCTCATCGAACAGCGCAAACGCGACGATCAGCCTCCTGTCACCGGTGTCTTCGTCGCGAACGACCAAATGGCTGTGGGAGTCCTCCGCGCCCTGCAGGAAGCCGGGTTGCGGGTCCCCGAGGACATCAGCGTGGTGGGTTATGACGATCAGCCTGAAGCTGCGTTCTTCCTGCCGCCACTGACCACCATCAAGCAGGACTTTGAAGAACTCGGCCGCCGTTGCATGTCCGCGGTACTCCAGCAGTTGGATAGCGAAGCAGGCAACGAGGAGCAGATCGTGAATCCCAGGCTGGTTGTTCGTTCAACGACAGCTGCCCCTGCGCTTAGCCCCGCTCGGTCGCCACTAAACTAGAAGCCATGACTTCCACCAGTACCCCTGCAGCAGACACTGCCACCGCCCGTGCCCGCCTTCTTGAACTCATCAAAGAGTTGGCGGTGGTTCGAGGAAAGGTGATCCTCTCCAGCGGAAAGGAAGCTGACTACTACATCGACCTCCGCCGCATCACACTGCATCACGAGGCGTCCAAACTGGTGGGCCAGGTCATGTTGGCTATGATCGACGACGCCGGGATCGCGGTTGAGTGCGCTGGCGGACTCACCATGGGCGCCGACCCCGTGGGTACCGCTGTCATGCACGCCGCCGCTGACGCCGGCCGCGCTGTGGACGCATTCGTTGTCCGCAAGGCCCAGAAGTCCTACGGCATGGGACGCCAGGTTGAAGGTCCTTCGGTGGAAGGCCGCAACGTGGTTGTCCTCGAGGACACGTCCACCACCGGCGGGTCCGCACTGACCGCCGTCGAGGGCGTCCGTAAGGCCGGCGGCAAGGTGGTTGCCGTCGCCGTCATCGTGGACCGGGACACCGGCGCCAAAGAGAAGATCGAAGCCGAAACCGGCGTGCCCTACCTCTTTGCCTTCGGCAAGGACGAACTGGGCCTCAACTAGGGAGTTTGTGTACAGGGCGACGCCCCTAAAAGCGTATTTTAGGGGCAGGAACTGCGCACAAACTACGGGGCTGTAAGGCAGTGCCCGCGAAGCCTATGCTAGCTGCGTGGACGTTCAAGTAGGGAAGCTCCAGGCTCCGCCGGAGGTGAACGAAAACCTCCCGGGCGCGGGCTCTGCCATGCCCGGATCCGTCTCAGGGGATGCTGCCGATCCGGCTGACTGGGCTCGGATCCTGCCCAACGTTTCGCGGATAAAGCGGACATCCCGACGCAACTTCCTCATCACTGCAGGGGTTTCGCTGGCGTTGGCAGGAGACATGCTGTTTACCCGGCGCGTGCAGGCCGAGCGGCGCGCCACCAAGATCCTCCGCGTCCCGGATTCGTACTCGGATCTCTACTTTCCCAAGGCCAGTTGGATCCTCTTTCCCGGGTACAAAACCAGCTGGGAAGAGGCACAGTGGATCCTGAACTCACTGCGTCCTGCCCTGCACCAGCGCGGCCGACTTGCCGCCGTCGGGTATTCCAACCTTGGCCTGGACGTTGACGAGATCGTCCGCGAAGTCATTCTTCACGTGCGCGAACTGGGGCTGGAGAAGCTGTATTTCTATGGCCACAGCTTCGGTGGGATGCTCGCCACGCAAGTTGCCGCCCGTCTGCTGGAGCTGCATGGTGTGGAGACCCAGCTGATCGTGCTGGATTCCAGTCCCTTCAGCCGCGCTGATGTGCTGGATCAGAGCTGGTTCGACGGCGTGGTGTTCCTTTATGAGAATGGCTTCCGCATCCCGTCAGTCCTGCGTGGCGGCTACGAACTGGGGGAGCGCGTGGTCCACAAGGACGAGCGCACTTGGCGGCAGATCCTGGACCAAAGCCTGGAGCAGCTCTCGCCGATCGCCCCGTCCAGCGTGCTGATCCAGACGGAGTCTGCGTATATCTACCACTTCGACGGCTTGCGTTTCGCCGGCAAAATAGGCTCGGCCAAAATGGCATTCCTCGGCAACTCCAAGGACAACACGGTCAACTACGAGTCCGCGCGGGCGGGGTGGAGCAAAGTCTTCGCGGCGAACATGAAGCTCCCCGTGCTGAGCACGGAGGGTGCGCGGCCAGCACACGCCAGCCCGCAGTGGAGTGCCGATGTTTACCGGCCCCTGTTGGAGCGGGTCCAGAATGAGCTGGAACCGCTGCCGCCTGCCCCCCAGGAGCCGTCCTACCAGGAGCCAAATGGACGGGTTATCCGGCCGGCCTAGGTTTTGCGTTGCTGGGGCCGTGGCTTCCTGACCTTGTTTGACTGTTTTCGGGGCCGCAATCAGCGTGAATTGGTTGTTTTTTGGCTCCCGCGGCGTCAAAGAGGGTCAGGAAGCCTTATTCAGTCCCCAGTGCTTCAACCCCGCAACGCGTCAACCTCGACGGCGGTGAGGCCGGCCTCGCGCAGGAAGCCGCGGGCGTCTCCGAACTCCCGCGCGAAGCCGACCAGGAAATGCCGGATCGCCGCTTCCGGGCTCTGCAGGATCATGAGGTCGGGGCTGAAATATTGTGCGGGCGTGGAGGGGACGTGGAGCCGCCACGTTTCGGCCATGACCTGCAGCAGGTTCGGAAGGTTGCGCGTGGTGGCCGTGTAATCCTTCACTACGGCCTCGTCCGATTCACCCGCGGCCATGAGCGCGATCGCCGAGACCACGCCGGTCCGGTCCTTGCCCAATGAACAATGAACCAGTGTGCGCTTGCCTTCCGCGACAGGACGCAAGGCATCGGCAACCCACTCCGGCCGGACGCGGATCCAGCCCAAATACAGGTTTCCCAGGTCCTCCGGCGTCTGCACTGCCTGCAACGAACCCGCCACAGCGTTCGGATCCAACGGGTTGTGGATGAGCTCGACGCCGGGCGCGGCGACGGCGGTACTCCCGCCACCGCCGTCGGGCTTGGTTGCATTCAAAGGGGCGGAGCCGTTTGAAACCAGCCACGGAACGAAGGACCGCTCGAGCTCGCTGCGCAAGTCCATGATGGCCTGGATGCCGTGCTCCGCCAGGAATCCAGATGTCGCGGCAGCATCCAGGCCAAACGGTTGGCTCCCCCTCAGTATCCGGCCACCGGCCAGAGGACGGAGGTTGAGCACAGCCATGACGGGACTCCTTTGGCTTTAGATCTGGCTCTTGAGATCGGCCACGGAGCTCAGGATCTGGTTGGGGCGGAACGGGAAGGACACGATTTCCTCGCGCTGGGTGATGCCGCTGAGCACCAGGACGGTGTGGAGCCCGGCCTCCATTCCTGCCACGATGTCGGTGTCCATGCGGTCGCCGATCATGGCCGTGGTCTCCGAGTGGGCGTCGATCTGGTTCATGGCCGAGCGGAACATCATGGGGTTCGGCTTGCCCACGATGTAAGGCTCGCGGCCCGTTGCCTTGGTGATCATTGCCGCGATTGCGCCGGTTGCCGGCATGGGGCCGTCCTTGGAAGGACCGGTGGCATCAGGGTTGGTCGCGATGAAACGGGCGCCGGCAAGGATGTGGCGGACGGCCATGGTGATCGCTTCGAAAGAGTAGGTGCGGGTCTCGCCGAGCACCACGAAGTCGGGTTCCGTGTCCGTCAGGATGAATCCGGCCTCGTGCAATGCGGTGGTGAGGCCGGCCTCGCCGATGGTGTAGGCGCGGTTGCCTGAATCAGAGGACTGGACCTGGTCCTTGAGGAACTGGGCCGTGGCCAGCGCCGACGTCCAGATGTTCTCCTCCGGAACTTCCAGCCCGGACGCGCGGAGGCGGGCTGCGAGGTCCCGCGGAGTGAAGATGGAATTGTTGGTCAGGACCAGGAAGCGCTTGGATGTATCCACCCAGCGCTGGATGAGCTCGGCTGCACCCGGGATTGCCTGGTTTTCATGAACCAGCACGCCGTCCATGTCCGTGAGCCAGCATTCGATTTCGTGGCCGTTCCGGTAAACCGATGCGGACGTGTGGGGCGAGGATTCTTCTGCCATATTTGCCTCCGGCTGGGATTGGTCATGCACTGCTTCCCAGTCTTTCATCATTCGAGCGGCTAAACATCCTTGGCATTCCGCTATGTGGGTAGTTCTACCCATGTGGAAAACCGCTGTGACTTGCCCGGTACTCGACGGACTGAACTACGCTTGTTCCGGCGCAGGCGTGCCACCACCGTGGGTCGGGGGATCGACATGGTGGATTTTTTGTGTCGCCGCACTTCAGCAGGTCCCCACTACTGGATCGATAACCGGATATCCCCAGATACGCCGGTACTCAACACGTTTGAAAGGGCCTGTCATGAGCAACAACAATGGAGTGCCGCAGCCTCCGTACAATCCCGAGGGCGTGCCGCAGCCACGCTACGACTCCGGGCAGGGGCAATACCGGCAGTATCAGCCGGGCCAGACCCAGCCGATGTATCAGCCGGAAGGGCAGGCGCAGGAAGGCCAGACGGAGGCTTTCCCGACACAGCCGGCGCCCACCCAGGCTTTCCCCGCGCAACAATTCCCAACCCAGCAGGGGCACGTTGACGGCGAGTTCGCGGAAACTGTCCACCGCTACCCACAGGCGCAGCAGGGTCAGCCTGGTTTCCCGCCGCCGGGCAGCGGCTACCCGGAGCAGCAGGGCAGCGGCCAGGCTGGATATCCAGGCCAACCGGGCTACCCCGGCCAGCCCGGCGGACCCAGCCAGGGCCCGGGTGACCACAACAAGAAGGCGCTGTTCCTGATCCTCGGTGGAGTCGCCGTCGTCGTGATCATTGCGCTGGTAGTTGTGTTCGCATGGTTGATTCCTTCGGTGACCAAACCGGTGGCCGTAGAGAGTCCCGTGCCTTCGGCCAGTGCCTCCGACGAAGCGTCGGACGCGGCAGCCGAGCCGTCCGATGACCCGTCTGCGGAGCCCTCTGGCGACGCAACCGCCTCCTCCGAGATTCCGGATGGTGCCATCCCGCTGCCCAGCGTGTGGGAAGAGTTCGCCGGCCCGACGAATGTTCCGGCCGACGGCGACCCGCTGTTCAGCAAGTGGGTCACGGGCGAATCTTCCTTCCAGTACCTGGCCGAGTGGACCCACGACGAATCCTTCGGAATCACCAAGGACCCCACCACCGGTGAGGAAATTCAGAAGAAGGCCCAAGGCACCGTGGAGGCGGACGGCGACGGCATTGCTCTCGCATATGCATTCTTCGCCGAGTCCGACGAAGGCAAGTTCGGCAAGGATCCGAAAGAGATCAAAGCCGCGATCGAAGATATCGAGGCCCGGTACAAGGGCATGACTGCCACCGAGCTGCCCCAGAACCTTGTTGGCCACAAGTGCACCTCGGATTTCAAGACCTCGATGCCCGAGATCCGCGAATTCCGTCGTGGCGCTGCCGTGGTCATTGGATTCACCTGCACCAACGCGCGTGGGGAAGAAATCCAGGCAGTCAACCTGTTCTCGGTCACACCGTGGGGAACGCCGCAGATGCTGGGCGTTAGCGGGCACAAGACCTATTGGGACGCCCACCCTGGCCTGATGGAGCAGCTGGCCAACTCGTACCGCATCAACAAGTGGAAGATGGTCTAGCCGGCGGGCAAAGAGCAAAGACCGGGCAGGGCTAAAGTTGAGGGGTGACTGACCTTCCCCCCAACACAGCCCTGCCCACCCCTGCCCATTCCCCTGACGGAACCGTGGAAGTTGACAGGACAATGGCAGAAGGCGGGACTGAAGCGAAACCGGAGGTCGGCGTCGGACCCTGGGAAGGCGAGTGGCCGGTTGGCGAGCACTGGGACCCGGACCTGCTCAGGGATGGTGACCGCCGCAATGTGGTGGATAAGTACAGGTACTGGAAGCACGAGGCGATCGTCGCGGACCTGGATTCCAAGCGGCACGAATTCCACATCGCGATTGAGAACTGGCAGCACGACCTCAACATCGGCACGGTTGTGCGCACAGCCAATGCGTTCCTCGCCAAAGAGGTCCACATCATTGGTCGACGCCGGTGGAACCGTCGCGGGGCGATGGTCACCGACCGCTACCAGCACGTCCGCCACCACCCCACCGTCGAGGAGTTTGTCCAGTGGGCGCAGGTTGAGGGGCTTGCCGTGATCGGCATCGATATCTTCCCGGATTCCGTGCCCCTGGAGACCTACGACCTCCCGGAAAAGTGCGTCCTGGTGTTTGGGCAGGAAGGCCCGGGCCTCACACCCGAGGTCCATGAAGCCGCTATTGCTACGTTGTCCATTGAGCAGTTCGGCTCGACGCGTTCCATAAATGCTGCCTCTGCTGCGGCGATCGCGATGCACGCCTGGGTTCGCCGGCACGTGTTCCAGCAGCCTGTCTAACTCCCGCCGAGATGGCACTTAATGACAATCCAAGCGCGCTCGGATTGTCATTAAGTGCCATCTCGCGGAGCGCAGAACATCTGACCGCCGGTTCCTTCTCTGTGCGTGCATCGGACAAAGCCGGTGTGACCCGGTCCCGGACCCGTGCCAAGGACTTGTTGCTGGTATCCCGGGGAATCCGGATGCCGGCCGAGTCCGGGGCTTCCGGGTCATCCGCTTTGAGGGCTTACACGGACCTGGACGATTCCTCCACCCTGGTTTCCTTGTCGGCCGCCCGGATCTGGGATGTCCCCTTGCCGGGCAACTGCAGCGGGGATTGGCGCATTCATCTGGCCCGGCGGAGGGGGTTCAGCTTTCCCCGGCGAGTCAACGTGGCCGGACACCTCCTCACCTTTCTTCCGGAGGAGGTGCTCGAGTACGACGGCGTCAGGCTCACCTCACCCGAGCGGACGTGGCTGGACTTGGCCGCGCTGTTGCCCTTGGAGGATCTGGTCGCAGCGGGTGACCACCTTGTGTGTTCGCACGGCCCGGGGTTTCCCATGCCCAAGGACGCGCTGTGCAGCATCGAGGAGCTGACGGAGATAGTGCGCCGTCATCCAGGCATGCGCGGCGTGCGCAAAGCCCGCGCAGCACTGGAACTCATTCGTGTGGGGGCGGATTCTGCTCCGGAGACGCTGATGCGTCTGGCCTTGGTCAATGCGAATCTGCCGGAACCCGTTCTCAACCACATTGTCCGCGATGCCCTTGGCCAGCCAGTGCTCTGGCCGGATGCCGCATACCGCGAGTTCAGGGTCTCTCTTCAATACGACGGCCAACATCATGGCGGCGCGGACCAGCACCTCAGGGACATCGAGCGGCAGGAAAAGTCCCTCGCCCACGGCTGGCTGGAAGTCCGGATCTCCAAGCAGGACCTCCAAGGTGAGAGACCCGTCGTCGTGCATAAGGTCCGCCGTGCGCTCGAAAGCCGCGGCTGGCGTGCGAGGTGACACTTAATGCCAATGTCAGCGCGCAGGATTGTCATTAAATGCCAACTCGGCGGAAGTGTTAAGAGCCCCAGTGACCCGAAACACGGCGTCCCGGCGGATATCGCTAGGATGGGAGCTAGCCGTAAGCGGTCTACTCCAGGGTTACCAACCCACAGACGAATTCAGCATAGGAGTCACCATGCCCATTGCAACCCCAGAGATTTACTCCGAGATGATCGACCGCGCAAAGGCTGGCGGATTCGCTTTCCCCGCGGTCAACGTGACGTCGTCGCAGACTCTGAACGCTGCGATCCGCGGTTTCGCCGAGGCCGAATCCGACGGCATCATCCAGGTTTCCACCGGTGGCGCAGCCTACTGGTCCGGCGCTTCGGTCAAGGACATGGTTGCCGGTTCGCTCGGTTTCGCAGCGTTCGCCCGCGAAGTTGCCAAGAACTACAACGTCAACATCGCCCTCCACACGGACCACTGCCCGCAGGACAAGCTGGCCGATTTTGTCCTCCCGCTGCTGGCAGCTTCCGAGGAAGCAGTCAAGGCCGGCAAGGACCCGATCTTCAACTCGCACATGTGGGACGGCTCGCACGAGACCCTCACCGACAACCTGCGCATCGGCCGCGAACTGCTTGAGCGCGCAGCTGCAGCGAAGATCATCCTTGAGGTGGAAATCGGCACCGTCGGTGGCGAAGAAGACGGCGTTGAGAACGAAATCAACGAGAAGCTCTACACCACCACCGAAGACGCTCTCGCTACCATCGAGGCTTTGGGTGCCGGCGAAAACGGCCGTTACCTCACCGCCCTGACCTTCGGCAACGTGCACGGCGTGTACAAGCCGGGCAACGTCAAGCTCCGCCCCGAACTGCTCAAGCAGATCCAGGCCGAGGTCGGCGCCAAGATCGGCAAGGACAACCCGTTCGACCTCGTGTTCCACGGCGGCTCGGGCTCCACGGAGCAGGAAATTGCTGACGCTGTTTCCTACGGCGTCATCAAGATGAACATCGACACCGACACCCAGTACGCGTTCACCCGTCCGGTTGCCGGCCACATGTTCTCCAACTACGACGGCGTCCTGAAGGTGGACGGCGAAATGGGCAACAAGAAGACCTACGACCCCCGCGTCTGGGGCGCTTCCGCCGAAGCCGGGATGGCCGCGCGCATCGTCGAAGCAGCCCAGCAGCTCGGATCGGTCGGCAAGACGTTCTAATGTCCGACGAATTCCGGAAGAACCTGATGGGGCCGGAGCCCACGCTCCTGCCCGCCGAAACCGAGATCTACCAGCACCTGGCTCTCGGCAAGGAAGCGCTGGACCTCGTGGAGAAAAACCCCACGTCGTCTCTTCTGTGGGCAATCCTCGCCGAGGAAGCCTGGGCTGAGGGCCGCACCATCGACTCTTACGCGTACGCCCGCGTCGGTTACCACCGCGGCCTGGACTCCTTGCGCCGCAACGGTTGGCGCGGCGTCGGGCCCATCCCGTGGGAGCACGAGCCCAACCAGGGCTTCCTGCGCGCGCTCTACGCGCTGGGTCGTGCCGCCGCTGCAATCGGCGAGCCCGAAGAGCCCGAGCGGATCGAGAAGTTCCTCAACGACTCAGACCCGAAGGCCAAGGCAGCGATCGAGGCCAGCTAAGGCCTGCGCTGCTTAAGCAAACGACGACGGCGGCCCTCACCAAAAGGTGGGGGCCGCCGTCGTCGTTAACCCGCCCAATTAGGTCGCATTTGTGCGCGTTTCGAGCGCTCAAAACGCGCACAAATGCGACTCAGTTGGGTGCGAAGCGCGGGCGTCCAAGGGGGACCACCAGCGGCGTGTGCGTCACGGGGTCCTGGATAATCCGGCAGGGCATGCCGAACACTTCCTCCACAAGTTCCTCAGTGATCACCGAGGCCGGAGCACCCTCGGCCACCACCTCGCCATCCTTCATGGCGATGATGTGATCGGCATAGCGGCTTGCATGGTTGAGGTCGTGGAGCACGGCGACCAGCGTGTGGCCCTTGTCCAGGTTCAGCTCGCGGAAGAGTTCCAACAGCTCGATCTGGTGGGCGATATCAAGGAACGTGGTGGGTTCGTCCAGGAGCAGCAGCGGGGTTTGTTGTGCAAGGACCATGGCCACCCAGACTCGCTGCCGTTGGCCACCTGAGAGTTCGTCCACCAGCCGCCCGGACAAAGACGCGACGCCGGTGGCCTCCATCGCCTCAACAACTGCGGCTTCATCATCGGCGCTCCACTGGCGCAGGAATTTCTGGTGCGGATACCGGCCGCGGGCCACCAGGTCCGCCACGGTGATGCCGTCCGGCGCGATGGATGACTGCGGAAGCAGCCCCAAACGCCTCGCGAGTTCCTTCGCCGGCAGCGACGTCACAGACTTACCGTCCAGCAACACCTCTCCGCTGCGGGGTTTGATGAGCCTGGCAAGGGCGCGCAGAAGGGTGGATTTCCCACAGGCATTGGGCCCCACGATCACGGTGAACTGCCCCTCGGGGATCCGCACGTTGAGGTTCTCCGAGATGACGCGCTGCTCGTAGCCGATGGTCAGCGCTTCAGTGTGCAGTTGCGGCGCAGAAGTAGTAATCATGATTTCCCTGCTTCCCTGGCCAGCAGCCAGACGAGGTAGATGCCACCGATGCAGACCGTCACTACGCCTACTGGAAGCTGGATCGGAGCGAACAAGCGCTGTGCCGCGAGGTCACTGGCCACCAGCAGGAACGCGCCCATCACAGCCGAGGGAACCAGTGTGATCCCGGCGCTTCGGGACAGCCTGCGGGCAAGCTGCGGTGCAGCGAGGGCCACGAACGCGATGGGACCGGCCACGGCGGTGACGGCAGCCGTAAGCGCGACGCCAAGGACCAGCAGTAACAAACGAGTGGGTTCGGCCCGGACGCCCAAGGCGCGTGCGGCGTCGTCGCCCATTTCCAGGAGTTGCATCCGACGCGCCACCGCCAGCGTGGCCAAGGCAACCACAACAACTACGACGGCGGCAGGCGCCGCTTGCTCCCACGTGATGCCGTTGAGGGACCCAGCTCCCCAGACGGCTGCTGCCAGCGCGGCTTCAAGCTCTGCCTGCAGGATGAGCCAGTGATTGAACGCGGCGAGCATCGCACTGATGCCGATGCCCACGATGATGAGCCGAAAGCCCTGCGAACCCCGGCGGTAGGCCAGCAAATAGACGGCCAGTGCGGTGAGGATGCCGCCAACCAAAGCACCAACTGCGATCCCGAGATAGCCAGTGCCAAGGGTCAACATCACGATCAGCGCTCCGGTGTAGGCGCCTGTGTTGAAACCGATGATGTCGGGGCTGCCCAACGGATTGCGGGTCATGGACTGGAAGATGCCGCCGCTCATTCCCAAGGCCGCACCGAACACCAGTGCCGACAAAACCCTGGGGAGCCGCCACTCCATCACGATTGTCTGCGCGAGTCCCGGTGCATCACCGGTAAATGCCTGCAGAACCTGGGGCACGGTTACCTCGAAGTCGCCGGTGGTGAGTGAAACAACGGCCACGGTGAGGGCTGCCAGAAGCAAGGGGATGGTTACGAGGATGCTCCGGACATCTAGCCGGACACTCAGGGAACGGCCGCGGTTATGGAGCAAAACAGTGGGGCGGCCGAAATCGATGCGGCTCATAGCCCGCTCACTTTCCGGCGCCGGGCCAAGGCGATGAGCACCGGGGCACCAATAAACGCTGTGACCACGCCAACCTGGAGCTCTCCGGGAGCCGCGATCCTGCCCACGACGTCCGACACCAGAAGCAGGATGGGGGAGAGCAGCACGGTGGTGGCCATGATCCACCGCTGGTCCGGGCCGACGATCCAACGGGCTACGTGCGGAATCATGAGACCGACAAAACCGATTGCTCCCGCTCCGGCTGTGGCAGCACCGCTGAGCAGGGTGATGGCTACGACGCCCAGGACCCTGGTGCGGTTGACGTTGGCACCAAGGGAAGTTGCCAGATCATCGCCCAGCGCTACGGCATTGAGCCCGCGGACGCAGAAGAGCGCGAGGAGGAGTCCGGCCCCCATGAAGGGGGCAACCGTGAGGACAGACTCAATGCTGCGGGTGTCCAGCGAACCGATGCTCCACGAGCGCAGGTGATCGAACGCCTTGGGGTTCAAGAGTGTCAGGCCCGAGCCGATGCTTGTGAGCACAGCGCCCAATGCAACGCCGGCAAGGGTGAGCCGGATGGGGTTCACCACGTTCCTACCGGATGTGCCGATGAGGTAGACGGCGGCTGTGGTCAGGATGGCGCCTGCGAAGGCGAACCAGATGTAGCCGCTGAGTGAGCTCACTCCCAGCACGCCGATCGCGAGCACTATGGCAAAGGACGCGCCGGCATTGACGCCCAGGATTCCGGGATCTGCCAAGGGATTCCGCGTAATCGCCTGGATAAGCGCTCCAGCCACGCCCAACGCGATTCCGACGGCGATGCCCATCAGCGTTCGCGGCAGCCGGTTCTGGAGGATGATGGCGTGATCGGCGATCTCCTTTGGATCTGTGAATGCCTGCAGAACGGTGGGCGCCGGGATGAACTTCGCGCCAACGCCCAGGCTCAACAGTGCTGCACCAACCAGCATTGCCGCTGCGACAGCCAGGAAAAGAATCCTCCAGCGGGATTTATTGACGACGCCGGAACCCGCCTTCGCCGTTCGCGGAGCGATAGCGGGTGGCTGGTCATCTTGCGGCTGAGCAGCAGGAGCCGTCACTTGGGACACAACAGAGAACCATTCCAGGAGGGGCGGGGCGGTAACGAAACGAGGGGCCTTTCCGTGACTGTTGTCACAACGTCACAGAAGTGTGCCCTAATTAGGTTAGCCTTACCCAGTGAAAAACGACGATTCTGTAGTAAAGCGACGCGGGCTCTCCCGCGTCCGCAGCCTGGCAATGAAGATTGCAGGCGCAGCCGTGGTCGCCGGTCTCGTTGCGGGTTGCGGCACAAGCGGCGGTTCGGGTTCAAGCGCCGGCAATGCCGATGTCGCCACCGGCGGCTCCAAGTTCACCACTGCGGACCAGGAAACTGCCAAGCTTGGAACCGATGCTGCCCCCGGCGTTTTCCCGCGCACGCTGAAGCACGCCAACGGCGAAACCACACTGGAAGCCAAGCCCACCCGTGTGGTGGTCCTGGACACCGGTGAGCTGGATGACGTGGTGTCCCTGGGTATGACACCCGTAGGCATGGCCACAACGGAAGGCGCCAACCCGGTCCCCAGCTACCTGGCTGACAAGGTTAAGGACGTGGCGTCGGTAGGCACCATCCAGGACCTCAACCTTGAGGCGATCGCCGCCCTCAAGCCGGACCTGATCCTGGGCAGCAAGCTGCGTGCAGACAAGCTGTACAAGCAGCTGTCCACGATCGCACCCACGGTCTTCAGCATCCGGCCCGGCTTCCCATGGAAGGAAAACTTCCTGCTGGTTGGCAAGGCCCTCGGCGAGGAAGACAAGGCCGTCAAGGCACTCAACGACTACCAGGCCGAAGCCGATGCCCTCAAGGCGGATGTGAAGGGCGATCCCAAGATCTCGCTGGTTCGCTTCCTCCCAGGCAAGATCCGCCTGTACGCGAACAAGTCGCTGATCGGCGTCATCCTGAAGGACGCAGGCCTGGCCCGCCCGGAGAACCAGAACATCGACGAACTTGCCGCCGAGATCTCGGCCGAAAACATCGAGCAGGGTGATTCCGACTGGATCTTCTACAGCAGCTACGGGGATCCTGCCGCTACAGGCGAGACCTCAGTTGTTGAGGGCGCAGTCTGGCCGAAGCTCAGCGCAGTCAAAGCCGGCCAAGCCAAGGCTGTCAGCGATGACGTGTGGTTCCTCGGCCTCGGCCCGACAGGCGCGCAGCTGATCCTCAAGGACCTGCGCAGCATGTTGGTCCGCTAACGCCTTCAACTGCCCAACACAAGCACCCCAACGACGACGGCGGCCCTCACCAAAAGGTGGGGGCCGCCGTCGTTGTTAATCACCCAACTGAGTAGCACTTAAGAACGTTATGAGGGCCCAAAACGCGCACAAATGCGACTCAGTTGGGGGAGACTAAGCCTTGCGCGGGATGCCCGTGCGCGCCATTGCCTCGGCGTAGGCGCTGTGGATGGCGTCCAGGTATTCCTGCTGGCGGGCGGGTGTGCCGGCGAAGGAGCGGCCACCAAGGGAACGGACCTTGAAGGTCTTGAAGCCGCGGCGGGCGATGCTGGCGGGGGCGGCCTTCATCAATTGGTCGGCAAGGCGGTGCGCTTCATTGCCGTGTGCCACAAGGGCCGACGTGCGCGGCAGGATCGCCAGCAAGCGCAGGAGCGGCTTGAGGCCTTCGGTGATGTTTGCCGGTGTCAGCTTGCCCGGTTCCTCGTTGGGCTCGATCCACGGGTACGCGTTCCACGGCATCATGAGCTCGGGGCGGAGGCCCAGCTGCCACTGCATGCCCAGCATGCGGGTGCTTGCTTCCTCGTCGCCCGGGGTGATGAAGCCCTCGCCCGAATTGGTGCGCTGGTTGGAGAAAAGGCTGACGATACGGCAGTCGTCCATGCTGTGGGCGGGGTCGATGTAGAGGACCTCGCTGCCTGGCTTCTGTTCCTTCAGGGAATCGCACAGACCGTTGACCTCGGCGATGTGGGGTTCGTAACGGCGGTTCCAGAGGAGTTCTTCGGGTGATTCAGTCGCCAGGTCTTGCATCAGGGGTTTGGTCTCCTAGGTGTTACTGCGCGCACCTATCCAAGGGGCCGCGGGCATGCCGCTGCCGAACCTCAAAGGGTGCTGTTGGGGGCTAACTAACCTTACCGGACTATGGGCGCTGCAGCACCCTGTTTCGGCGCGCCCCCAAATGAGACACGGCGTGTTGCCCCGGAACGCGGTTCGTGTCGAGCCTGAGTCTTAACCCATTTGTGCAGGTCAAAGCCGTTGACTTTGACCTGCACAAATGATGGATTGGGCTATTGGTTTTGGGGAACCTGTTCTGGAACCCCCGACTCCATGCACCGGTCTTCAACAGCATCTTTCGCATCATCTACCTCGGGGGCAAACGTGGTTGTATCAACAGAGGCGTCGGCAGAATCAGGGCAGCGTCCCAAAAAAGCACCAAAGGTTCGCGCGATCCTGGCAGGTGGACTTGTCCTGGGAGTGGGTGCGGCGATCACTCTGGCGGCGTGGAACAGCTCCGAGTTTGCCCAAGGCACCTTCACAGCAGGCTCCTTCAATCTCCAGGGGAGCGTCAACGGGACCACGTTCACAGAGAATCCGGTAGGCTCGCCGGCCACGTTGGCATTCACTACCAACCCGACAAACCTGTCGCCGGGCGACGTCGTATCCGCCCCGTTCGCTGTCAGGTTGGATGCGGCGTCAAGCTACGACGCCACGGTGACCATCTCCACGGAAGGATCCACGGGATCCCTGGCGGGCTTAACGTACGAGCTCACGCAGTCTGACGCTTTCGGTTGCGCCGAAACTGTCACGGAAACGTTGGTGGCGGCCGGAGAAACGCTGGGGTCGACGCCGGCGAGCGTCACCTTTCCGTTGACTCAGGGAGCCGGTACCGACCCCGGAGCACCAGTGAACCTCTGCTTCCGGGTGACCGCGGGGGCAGTTGTCCAAGCCCAAACCGGGTCCACCACGTGGGAATTCGCCGCACAGTCGCAGTGATCCATGGGTCATCGACGAGCAAAAACCAAGCGCGGTGTAGTTTTCCTTCGTATCCGTGCGCTCCTCGCAGGCGCATTGGCATTGGGACTCGGCGGCTCCGTCACGCTCGCTTCCTGGACGGACAGCGAATTCGCCACGGGTTCGTTCGGAGCGAGCGTTTTCGTGACCGAGTCCAACGTCACCAATCCGTACAACGCTCTGGGAACGTGGAGCACCAACGACGTTTCACCGGGTGCCACTTTGGTGTTCAATGCCGCCGCGATGAGCCCGGGCACCGTGTTCTATGCGCCGTTCGCCGTCAGGACCAAGACGGCGTCCGTGGCGGGCGAGGTGGTGCTAGAGATTCCGGTGGTGACCAGCAGCGGAACGGGGACCGCAGATCTCGGGGCTGCGCTTCGTTATCGCGTGGTGCGTTCAGCCACGTGTGACGCTTCAACGTTCACCGGGACACCGGATTTCGTGGTGGGTAGCGATGGCGTCAAACCCTTGACCGTGGGCCAGGCTGCCGGCGTCGTAAATCCACTGGCTGCGGCCACGGCGACCCTGCCGGGGGCAGCCACGCAATTCTGCTTTGAGGTATCGCTTCCGGCAGGGGCGAACAATGCGTTGCAGGGCCAGACAGCAAGTGCGACCTGGCAGTTCACTGCCACCTCAAGCTCATGAGCAGGCCCCGGTTCCGGCCTGGCCGGTTTGAGCACCGCTTGCGGGAGACGCTGCTGAACCTGGCTGCCGCGGGCGGCACTGTCTGCCTCATCGCAGTGGTTCTCGCTGTGGCGTTCAACATCACCCTGATCCTGTTCAAAACCGGCTCCATGTCGCCCACTATCCCAGCAGGTTCGTTGGCCGTGGTTCGCGAGATTCCAGCGGCCGAGATCAAAATAGGTGACGTTGTTACGGTGGACCGGCCCGGAAAGCTGCCCATCACGCACAGGATCCAGAGTGTTGGACCCGCGGAGGGAGCTGCCCGCACCATCACAATGAAAGGCGACGCCAACGCCGACGCTGATCCAGCGCCGTACGTCGTGGAGCGCGTCCGAATTGTCCTCTGGTCCGTCCCCGGCCTCGCCTATCCCTTGGCTGCCGCCGCCAACCCGGTGGTGCTGGGTGTGACCACCGTCTGCGTAGCAGCGCTGGTGAGCTGGGTGCTGTGGCCTCGGAACGGATCCCGAAACGGATCCGGCCGCGGCCAGCGCCGAAAAAGAGGGCAACATGCTGCTACCTAGATTGAGGGCCTTGACCGGGCTGCTCGCTCTCTTTTTGTTGGGCGCCCTACCGGCCCACGCCGAGGAAGGACCTTCCGGTTGGCTGGAGCTCGACGCCGGTCCGGCCGGGGAAGTGCACCGTCTCACCCCTGGTGGGACGGCGGATTGGGTGGTGGACGTGCACGCACGCGGTGAGGGTGCCGGTCTACTGGAAGTGTGGATCCAGCCGGCCGAAACTGCAGGTCCGAAGAGTCAATCCAAGGGGCTCCGGAACTTCCTCAGCGTGCAGTTACGCTCCTGTGAACAGCCATGGAATGGAACCATGTGCGTGAGCGGTGAACGGAGCTTGCTTGAGCCTACGGATCTAAACCTTGCCGAGGGCTTGAGGATCGACCTCATGAAAGACGGCAGCACATGGTCCAACGGGTCGTACGTCCTGGTGAGCGCGGCGCTCGCGGAGGACGTTCCCGCAGAGTTCCAGGGGAGCCGCACGCAGATTGTGCTGGGTGTCCATGGTTCCGGCAATGCGGTTGGAGATCCCAGCCCCGGTGCGGTCACCGCACGTCCGGGCGGGCCGCCGTCGTCCATTGGCTTGGCTGATACCGGTGCCAGGCTAGGTGGCGCAGCGATGCTGGGCGTGCTTGCGGTCGCCGCAGGGTTCGCTCTTGCCCGGTTGCGGGGTGCGCAAGTATGAAGAAGCGGCTCGGGTGGCTGGCGTCCGGGGCGGTGGCATTCGCCTTACTGACTTCCGCCTCAAGCCCGCCATCGGTGACGGAGGCGTCCTGGCAGCGGAGTGAATTCGGCACGGGTAGCTTCGGGACCATCACGATTCCGCCCGCAACGCTCAATGGCGCCTGCGAATACCATCCGGTTTTACTCGGCGCCGGAGCCTACGTCAGGATATTTTGGAAGCCGCCAGCCGCCTACCCAGACCTCGCGGATGCTCTGATTGATGTCCACCTGATCACTGCCGGATCCCCGGTGACCACCCTGCAGGGGTATCCAGGTACGGCCAACACAACCGGGACATCGGCGGGCTACACCACGGACATTCCAGCCACGCTTCTTGGTGGCATTTTGGGGTTCAACACGCAGTTCCAAGTAGATATCTACGTCACGACGGCCGGTTGGAAGTCCACACCCGTCTCGGTCAAGGCCAATGCAGGACTGATTGCTGGCGTTGGTGGTTCCTGCACCAATCTGTGAATCGTCACCGGCGTACTCCAAACTGACGCTAAACGTCCCCGGGACACTCCTTGACACCAGAGTTTCAGGCCCCATCGGCTAAACTTGGCTGGTAAGAGCCCCGAAACTCTTGCGTATGCTGCCATGTGGCAGGCTGCACCGGTAAGTCGGGGCATTCTCATGTACGGCGTCGAGTCCTGGCCATCCGGCTTGGTCTCGCCCGAAAGAATGGGGGAGGATCCCATGCCCGCTATCGTGATCGTCGGAGCCCAGTGGGGCGACGAAGGCAAAGGCAAAGCTACCGATCTGCTCGGTGGCCGTGTTGACTACGTGGTTAAGCCCAACGGCGGCAACAACGCCGGGCACACCGTGGTGGTTGGCGGTGAGAAGTATGAGCTGAAGCTCCTTCCCGCGGGCATTCTGAGCCCCAATGCAATTCCCATTATTGGCAACGGCTGCGTGGTGAACCTCGAGGCCCTTTTCCAGGAAATCGACGGCCTTGAAGCCCGTGGCGCGGACACCTCCCGTTTGCGCGTTTCGGCCAACGCACACCTCGTAGCGCCGTACCACCAGGTCCTGGACAAGGTCACGGAGCGCTTCCTCGGCAGCCGCGCCATCGGAACCACGGGCCGTGGCATTGGTCCGGCTTACATGGACAAGGTGGCCCGCTTGGGCATCCGCGTCCAAGACGTCTTCGACGAATCGATCCTCCGCCAGAAGGTGGAAGGCTCCCTGCGCCAGAAGAACGAACTCCTGGTCAAGGTCTACAACCGCCGCGACATCGTGGTGGACGAGATCGTGGAATACTTCCTGTCCTTCGCAGAGCGTCTCCGCCCGCTGGTCATCGACAGCACGCTTGAGCTGAACAACGCTCTGGACGAGGGCAAGGTTGTGCTCATGGAGGGCGGTCAGGCCACGTTCCTGGACGTCGACCACGGCACCTACCCGTTCGTCACGTCCTCCAACCCGACGGCCGGCGGTGCTTCCGTTGGCTCGGGCATTGGCCCCACCCGGATTTCGCGCTCCATCGGCATCATCAAGGCCTACACCACGCGCGTTGGCGCCGGCCCGTTCCCCACGGAACTCTTCGACGAGATGGGCGTCTACCTGCAGAAGACCGGTGGCGAGTTTGGTGTGAACACCGGCCGCCCTCGCCGCTGCGGTTGGTACGACGCCGTGCTGGCGCGCCACGCTTCTCGCGTCAACGGCTTCACGGACTACTTCGTGACCAAGCTGGATGTCCTCACGGGCATCGAGCAGATCCCGGTCTGCGTTGCCTACGACGTCGACGGCGTCCGCCACGACGAAATGCCCATGACGCAGACCGAGTTCCACCACGCGGTGCCGATCTTTGAGTACTTCGACGGTTGGACTGAGGACATCACCGGCGCCCGGACCATGGAGGACCTTCCGGAGAATGCCCGCAACTATGTGCTGGCTTTGGAAAAGCTCTCCGGTACGCGGTTCTCGGCCATCGGCGTCGGACCGGACCGCGACCAGACGATCGTTGTGCATGATCTGATCAACGACTAAGTTTTTACTGAATTTACGACGACGGCGGGTCACCCCTGGTCCTTTGGAACGCTGGTTCCTCAGGAACCTTGGGGTGGCCCGCCGTCGTAAAGTATTAGATGACCGAGTTGGTCAGGGTGCCGATCTCACCAAGCGTGATGTCCACACGGTGTCCTGGCTCAACCGCAACAGCCGTTCCCGGAGCCCCGGTCATGGCGACGTCTCCGGGCATAAGGGTCAGCCAGGACGTGGCGTAAATCAGGCAGTCGATCACGGACGAAGGAAGGTTGAACGTTCCCGATTTCGCTTTGACGACTCCGTTGATCAGAACGTCGATTCCTACGAGGTCAGGACCCGGTAAGTCGGTTTCGATCCAAGGTCCGAGGGGCGTGTAATTCACGCCGGCCTTGCCTTGGAAATCGCGTGCTGCGGTGACCTCATCCTGGTCGCCGGCTACCGTGTGCACTGATTTAAGCCACGCCTGAATCGGTAGGGGATGGCTGTTGAGCGTACGGTTGTGGGCGATACCTATTACCACGGACGCGGGTCACCGGTGAGAGATAAACGGCCTCGGCTTCCATTGTTGCTTCCCCCGTACGGCTGAGGGTTTCTGCGAAAGGATCAACGATGTGTTCCCACAGTCCGTTACGGAAGACTGCATGCGTTGGGCCCGCGGAGGACAATATTCTGGCGATCCGCATGGTTCTCCTTGCTAGATTGTGAAGCCCGATCGGGACGTGCGGCTATTGGAGGAATCTAAAGGCGCTCCACGGCTTTAACACGGCGAACGCACATGTGCTGGAGTGCCTGGCCCCGAAACTTGGGCACCGCTGGCTGGTTTGAGTACGAAAAAACGCCGGTTCGCCGCAGCCCAGGCACCTTAGGCCATGCCTGCGGGTGTTCTGCCATTCCTCATCTCGTGTGGCGTACTCAATGGCGTCCCAATCCTTACCGTCCACTTCGCTCAACGCGCGTTTCACGACTCAAGCTTTCTCGTATGTGTACCCGAAGGGGACGTCGTTGCTTAGTTCCAGCGTGAACCTTCCGGGGGCTTGCCGGGTGACCAAGATGCCGCCGGTGCCGTGAGCAAGAGCCTTGAGTTGAAGCCCGCGAACCGCAGCATCCAAGATTCCATCCACGTCGCGGGCTTGCTTGATGACCACTTCGGTCCTTTCCAAGGCCAGCTCACTCACGGCACCACTTCCCGTGCTGCCGTGGTGTTCAGGGCCGCCCTGGAACGGAGTCTTTCGTTGAATTCCGAGGTTTCAAGAACGTCCCTGTTGATGACGAATTCCGGTACCCGGCCCTCCGCGACATTGACAATCGCCCGGACACAGCTGCTGCCATTGCCAACGGACATTTCATCGGTCCATGAGAGGCAATGAGGGGAGAGAGTGACGTTTTCCATGCCCAGCAGTTCGTTGGCGACGGGCTCCTCTTCAAAAACGTCCAGCCCCGCTCCGGCGATGGTTCCGTTGGCCAGTGCTGAAATGAGGTCCTTTTCGTCGATGATGGGTCCTCGTGCCATGTTGATGACCACGGAGGTGGGCTTCATCCTCGCAAGGATCTCCGCATTGATGATGTGTCGTGTCGTCTCCGTGAGGACTGCCATGACGATCAGTGCGTCGCAGGTCGCAGCTACGTCCTCGAGCCCCATCAACTCGACTCCCAGTTCACGGGCCCTTTCGGGGGAACAATAGGGGTCGTGGCCTACACACCGGACGTTGAAGGGTTGGAGAAGCCGGATCAGTTCGCCGCCGGTATTTCCGACGCCCAGGAAGCCGATGGTCTTGCCCGTTAAGCCCGTGCCCATGAAGGTTTCACGGAGGTCCCAGGACTCTTCACGTACCAGGCGGTCCTTCATGACCGTGTGGTGGAATACCGAAAGGAGCATGGACAGAGTTGCGGTTGCGACCGGGCCTCTGGCGCCGTCAGGGGTAATGGTCGCCACTGTTCCTGCCCGCGTGCATGCTGCGAGGTCGACGGCGTCGAACCCGACCCCGAATCGTGCGAGGATGAGCGGCGGGTTGGCGACGCCGTCGAATGAAGACGCTGTGACAGCGGGCGCAGCGTAGAGGATGGCGTCGTAGCGCTCCATTTGTTCCGGGGTCAGCGCTTCTGCGCTGCTGTGCATATACTCCCAGTCCAATCCGGCTTCTTGAAGGCCGGCAAGGCCGATGTCTCCCCACACATTGTTGCCCTCGGCATCGAGGAAGTCGCGGGATATACCTACTGTGAATGTCATTAGAAAACCGCCAGGGGATTAACGGGCGAGCCAGTGCCGCGGGGAATGTTGAGGGGGGCGACCACGAACATGAACCGATAGCGGTCCTCCTGGGCGCAGGCAGTACCGAGTTCTTCGAGGTCGAGGTTGTCCAGGAGGGGCAGACCCATGGCCGTTATTGCAAGGATGTGAATGGGGGAATGGATGCCTGGTGTGGGTGAGGGGCGCACGTCCGAGTCACCGTCGCCGCCCAGAAGGACTATTCCCCGTTCGGCAAGTAAAGGCATGCAGTCTATGTGAAGGCCGGCACTGAGGTCGGAGGAGTCCCACATGCCGAGCTCACGTGCGCGGCGAAAATGGCCGGTCCGGATCAGGACTGCGTCGCCTTGGCTGATAGTGATTCCGAGGCGCTCTTCCGCGGCGAGGATGTCCTCTGCATGGATGGCTGTGCCGGGTTCGAGCCACGGAACGTCGAACAGCACGGTGAAGTCCAGGAGGACTGCTGACGCCACCAGGGAACCAAGCGCGCTCACCGAGCCGAAATCCGCTCCCGTAGCAGTAACTACGTCCTTGGACACCTTCCCCTCATAAAGGGAACCTTTGTATGCGATATGACTGAGTGCATCCAGATGACTGACGGCCTTCCCGTGGTAGTCAACGCCGATGAAGTCTTTGTTGCAGGACGGCTCGGGAGCCTCGCGCACCCCAAGATCGGTCATGTAATGCAGTGCCGGGTTGGCATTGGAGGGCCCGCTGGTGGTGTTCCATGGCAGCGCTGTGGTTACCACGCGGCCGCTGCGGACCAGCGAGGCAGCCGCAATCACGCCTGTTGGAGTGGCTGTCTGCCAAGCCCCGGCCGACGGGTTTTCGTAGGTGCCCCACGTCTTTACCTGTTCAAAGACTTGTTCGAAGCGTTCCACGGACACATCGGGTCCGTTGCCGTGTGGGGCTGGGTAGAGTGATCTTGCCGTGGTGTGTTCAGCGCACACTGTGTACTCCTAGATTTTTGGTGTCCCTGGTTCAGCGTCGGGGAAACACCTCGTGCGTCGACTCGACGCAGAATATGGAGGCCGGTTTTCTGGGCCCGAAAGGGTGACGTAGCAATAGTAGGCCAATATACTGGTCAAGAGTCAATACTTTGATTTCGGAGGTAGGAAATGACGGCAGAGACCAGCGCGGGTGCATCGAGTGCGGTACCCGCTGTTACGCGGGCGATGGCAATTCTTGATCTTGTGGCCGCGGCCGGGCAGGCCGGCATGAGTGTGCCCGAGATAGCCAAGGCGATGGATTTGGCCAAGTCCTCGACGGCCAACATCTGCGGCGCGCTTGAAGTGGAGGGTATGCTGCGCCGTTCTGATAGCCGCTTCATCCTGGGTCGCAGGATCCTGTCCCTTGCCGGCGACTACCTTCGCTCGGCGGATCAGCTCTCCGAGTTTTACGCTTTATGCCGGCGCTCCCGCCTGATTTCCAGGGAGGCTGCCCGGCTGGCTTTGCTGGACGGAACAGACGTCCTCTATCTTGCGCGCTACGAGGGGACCAACCCCATCAGGCTGACTGCAAATATCGGCGACCGCTTCCCGGCCCACGTCACGGCCACGGGCAAGGCAGTGCTCTCGACCCTGCCGGAAGCGGTAGTGGAAGACCGCTACCGCGGAAAGGCGTTTACGCCCTTTACCGCCCGATCGCTCACGAGTGTTTCCGAGCTCCTTTCCGATCTTGAGAAGTCGCGCCACCGGGGCTATTTCATGGACGACGAGGAGACGAATGTCGGCGTGGTGTGTTTCGCCGTTCCAGTAGTGGATATTCCCGGTGAACCTGCGCAGTTTGCCATCAGCGCAACGCTGCTCAAGGCTCGTGCCGATGAGTTGGACCATGCAGAAGTTGTGCAGGAGTTGCAGCTCATCGCCGACGCTTTGGCCAACCCACTCAGTGCGCACTCCCTATAAGAAGCCGAGCATGGGGGGCTGGGTTTCCGCAGTCTGACTGGACCAATTTCGCTTCATTTTGAGCAAACTATTGACCAAAGGGTTGGACATCGGTCAGGATATTGGTCAATAGGTCATAGGTGACCACCCAGAAATTTTAGGCAGCACTGGGGCTGCAAGGAGCGAACATGGGAACCAACCCTCCTTCGAAAACACTGATCCAGATTGACCGTCTGTCAAAGCGATTCGGTGTCAACGCGGCTCTGCAGGATGTCGACCTGACATTGGAGGCGGGCAGCATCCACGCGCTGCTTGGCCAGAACGGCGCCGGCAAGTCGACGCTCATCAAGATCCTGTCGGGGCTCTACTCACCTACCAGCGGTCGGATCACCGTCGCAGGCCATGCCTTGGGCACGCCGGAGGCGGCTGCCAGTATGGCGTTCATCCACCAGGACCTGGGCCTGGTTGATTCCATGACCATTGCCGAGAATATTGCCCTCGGAACTGGATTTGGCCGTTCGGGCGGGCTCATCTCTTGGCACAAGGTCCGTGAGGGTGCAGCAGAGGCCCTTCAAACGGTTGCCGCGCACCTTGAGCCGGACCGATATGTCTCAGAATTGAGCAGGGCTGACAAGTCGCTGGTTGCCATCGCCAGGGCCTTGGCCTCGAATGCTTCGGTAATCGTCCTGGATGAGCCGACGGCGAGCCTGCCCGCTGCCGATTCCCGCAAGCTCTTCGACGTGTTGGAAAGACTCAGGAGCAAGGGCCATGGCCTCTTGTATGTGAGTCACCGGCTCGACGAGGTCTTTGCCATCTCGGACACGGTTACGGTTCTGCGCGATGGCCGGCTGATTCACAGCGGCCCCATTGCACAGAAATCTCCGCGGGAACTTGTGGTGGACATCGTTGGCCATAAGCCAGCGAGCTATAGCTCAAAAAGTATGGTTGGGCAGAATGCCGAGCGGCTGGCGGTCCATGAACTTGCAACCGAACGGACCCGCCCCGTCTCCTTCTCCGTCCGGGCGGGGGAGGTAGTGGGCATGGTGGGCCTTACCGGGGCAGGGCACATGGAGATTGGACGTGCCCTGGCTGGTGCCTATCGCATCCATTCAGGCAGCGTCACCTTGGACTCGGAGAACTATCAGCCACGGTCCGCATCCGATGCCGTAGCGGCAGGCATAGGTTTTGTCACCAGTAACCGGATGGATGAAGGCTGCGCACCTGAATTGACCCTTCGGGAGAACTTCCTGCCGAATCCAGGTGTCCATTCGAAGAACCCCTTCCTGTGGACCAAACCCAAAGAAGAACGGAGGCTCGCAGAGAGCCTGATCGCGCGCTACGGGGTCCGGCCAGCCCTCCCGGAAGTGGCCATCGCCACACTTTCCGGCGGTAACCAGCAGAAAATCATGATCGGCAGGTGGCTAAGCGCCAACCGTAAACTCATCATCCTCGAAGAACCCACCGCGGGCGTGGACGTCGGGGCCAAAGCAGATATCTACAGGCTGTTGGAGGAATCCCTCGCAGCTGGACTGGCCGTCTTGATGATTTCCACTGATTTTGAAGAGGTCGCCAGCGTTTGCCAGCGGGCGCTCGTCTTCGTCCAGGGAAACGTGACCACCGAACTGTCAGGCCCGGACCTGACCATTGCAAACCTCACTGCGGCCGCCTCGGGTGCTGCCCATACTTCGGAGTGAACCTCACATGAACGAAAAACAAAAAAGCAGCAGGCAAGGCGTTGCCCACCTTCTGGGCCCCTATGGACTGGTTGTCATCCTCGTCGCACTCTTCGCAGTGTTCGCGCTTATCCTTCCCCAAACCTTCCTGTCGGGCAGGAATTTCAATGCGATCCTCAGCAACCAGTCCATCCCGGCCCTGCTGGCTCTGGGGGCCATGATCCCCATCGCAACCGGCAAGTTCGACCTCTCCATTGGGTACGGACTAGGGCTATCCCACGTGATCGTCCTCAAACTCATCATCGACGGAGGTCTGCCTTGGGGATTGGCGGCCCTTGTGGCACTCGGGGTGATGGCCTTGGTGGGCATTATCAACGGGCTTCTGGTGGAGTTCGGCCAGATCGACTCTTTCGTGGCCACCTTGGGTACGGGAACCGTGCTTTACGCCATAACCGGCGCCATCACCAACGGGGCACGAGTAGTCCCCGGTGATGGGGGCCTGCCGATATCTTTCAAAGACCTCTACGACTCCAAGATCGCAGGAGTTCCGATCGTCGCCGTTTACCTGTTGGTGGTTGCTGCTGTCCTGTGGATCCTGTTTGAGCGACTGCCCCTCGGCCGCTACTTCTACGTTCTGGGATCAAACCCCCGCGCCGCTGCCTTGATGGGCATCCCCACCAAGCGCTACTCAATCTATGCTTTCACCTTCTCCGCAGTCGTCACCGGGTTCGCCGGAGTGCTGCTCGCCTCGCAACAGCAAATCGGGAACCCCAGCGTAGGTATGGACTACCTGTTGCCCGCGTTCGTCGGCGCCTTGCTCGGTGCTACCGCCATCAAACCGGGACGCGCGAACGTCATTGGCACCCTGGTGGCTGTCATCACCCTGGCTATTGGACTCGCCGGCATTTCGCAACTGGGAGCCCAGTTCTGGGTGACCCCCCTCTTCAACGGCGTAACGCTGCTCATCGCGGTGGGCCTCGCTGGATACTCTGCCAGGCGGAAGCTCCGGGCAGGTGCAGTGGCAGCACCCCCGCTCGCACCTACCCCCACCGACGAAACACCGGCGGCTCCGGGACCGACCACCTCAGCCGGCCTACCGCCAGCATCCGCGCCGAGTCTCCGGTAGCACAAACCAGTAGCCCAGCATTTCGTCATCCCGCTTACCACAACGGAATTCCCCAGACTGAAAGGCTCCACCATGACTTCTCCCATGCCCCGCTTCCTGCTCGCCACCGGTGCCGTACTGGTGCTTGGACTCACAGGCTGCACCAGCGGTTCTTCCGAATCCAGCACGCAAGGGACCGCTGCAGCCGGAGACAGCGGCTGTGCCGACGTCGTCGCCACAGCGCAAAAGGCTGTTGACAACGCCGCTAAAGCGGAGGCCCAATGGGACGGTCCGACGACCGGTCCTACCGCAGCAGCCGGAAAGACCATCGTGTACGTCGCACAATCCATGACAAATCCAGGCGTTGCCGGAGTCGCGAAAGGACTTCAGGAGGCTACAGCGGCCATCGGATGGAACGTCAAAGTCATCGATGGACTGGGCACTCCGGCAGGGATCCAAAGCGCCTTCAGCCAAGCGTTGACCACCAAGCCCGACGGTATTGTGATCGGAGGCTTCGATCCCAAGACCACAGCAGCCCAGGTGGCCGAGGCCAATGCATCGAAGATCCCTCTCGTTGCGTGGCAGGCTCTTTCCACCCCTGGCCCCAGCTCTGACCCCCTGCTGTTCAGCAACGTCACCACCAAGGTCGAGGACGTGGCGAAGATCAGCGCCGACTACGTCATCGCAAAGTCCAACGGCAAGGCTGGCGTCGTCATCTTCACGGACTCCTCCATTCCGTTCGCCGAAGGTAAATCCCAGATGATCAAGAAGGAACTGGAAACCTGTGCCGGCACGAAGGTCCTGGACTACGCAAACGTTCCGCTCTCCGACGTCAGTGCACGCATGCCCCAGGAGGTGTCATCCCTGCTGAGCAAGCACAACGACGCATGGACCTACTCCGTGGCCATCAACGATGTCTACTACGAAAACGCGGCAGCAGCATTGCGGGCCGGTGGGGTCAATGCCGGTGGTGCACCCTACAACGTAGGAGCAGGAGATGGAGATTCGTCCGCGCTGCAGCGGATCAAAACCAACGAATACCAAAGCGCAACCGTACCTTCCCCCCTTAAGTCGGAGGGATGGCAACTCGTGGACGAGTTGAACCGCGCCTTCAACAATCAGCCCGCCAGCGGGTACGTCCCCCAAATCCATGTCTCCACCAAGGAAAACACCACGGCCACCGATGCCTGGGATCCCATGGGCTACCAGGACGCCTACCGCAAGATCTGGGGCAAATAATTCATTGCTGCCCCACCGGCCAGGGCTCTCGGGTCCCGCAAGACAAGGTTTTACTTTGAAAGAGACCAGCATTTCGCAGAGCGCAGATCCAGCAAACGGGCACCACAACCCCAGTGTCGGCTTCGTTGGACTGGGCCTGATGGGCGGCCCAATGGCAGCCAACCTCCTCAAGGCAGGATGGAAAGTACGCGCGTGGAACCGCTCACCTGAAGCGGTTGAGGAGGTCGTTGGACTCGGCGGGTCCAGGGCAGAGGCTGTGGCGGACCTTCGCAACGAGCCGATCATCGTCTTCATGCTTCCGGATCTGCCGTTCATCGAAGAGGCCGCAACGGACCTGCTCGACGCCTGGCGGAGCGAACCGCCGAAGCCGGGCACCGCCGTCGTGATTATGAGCAGTGTTTCTCCAACGGAAGTGCAACGTTTCGGCGAAAGAGTCCATCAGGCCAGCGGCGGGAACGCCGTGGTGGTGGACGCGCCAGTAAGCGGCGGCACTGCTGGCGCCGAAAACGGATCCTTGGCCATTATGGCAGGGGCGTCCGAAGCGGACTTTGAACGGCTTCAGCCGCTCTTTGAAACTATGGGAACAACGGTCCGCCGCATGGGGCTGCTGGGTTCGGGCTCGCTCGCCAAGGCGTGTAACCAGCTGATTGTCGGAACCACGACGGCGGCACTCGCGGAGGCTGCTGAACTTGCCGAACGCTCCGGAATGGATGTTGCCGCCCTCTATGAGGTGCTGGCTGGCGGGCTGGCTGGAAGCCGGGTCCTTGAATGGGTGGGTACGCGGCTTGCAGCCAAGGACTATACGCCCACCGGACCGGCGAAGTTCATGCACAAGGACCTGGCCTTCGTGCTGCAGAGCGCCTCGCGGGCTGGGAGCGTCATGCCGATGGCTGCCGCTGCCCGCAGGTTGTACGCAAGCCTGGTCGACCAAGGCCTGGGCGACCTGGACCTCGCTGTGGTCCGCGAGACCGTTGCACGCCTTAGCGACGGCCGTGGTGCCGTGCTGCTGAATGAAATGGATGTCCTATGAGTGGATTGTTTGATCTGAGTGGGCGTGTTGCGTTGGTGACGGGTTCGAGCCGGGGGATTGGTAACGCGTTGGCCCGTGGCCTGGCTGATGCTGGTGCGACGGTGGTGTTGAACGGGATCAATCCCGAGCGTTTGGAAGCGGCAATGGACGTAATGGCGGCTGGCTACCCTGCAGGGAGGGTCCACAGCCGGGCGTTTGATGTGACGGATGCGGTGTCGGCTGCCGAGGGCGTGGCGTGGATCGAGGCCAATGTTGGTCCGTTGGAGATCCTGGTGAACAATGCCGGAATCCAGCACCGGGTTCCCATGCTTGAGCTGGATGTCAGGGACTGGGACCGGGTGATCAGCACGGATTTGACGAGCGCGTTCCTGGTGGGCCGGGAAGCGGCCCGTCACATGATTCCCAGGGGCAGGGGGAAGATCATCAATATCTGTTCGGTCCAGACGGACCTTGCACGCCCGACGATTGCCCCGTATGTGGCGGCCAAGGGCGGGCTGCGTAACCTGACCCGGGCGATGACTGCGGAGTGGGCTGCGTCGGGGTTGCAGATCAACGGGATCGCGCCGGGGTATATCCATACGGAAATGACGCAGAACCTGGTCGATGATGAGGCGTTCAATTCCTGGATCCTGGGCAGGACCCCTGCGCACCGGTGGGGGACGGTCGCTGACTTGGCCGGGCCTGCTGTGTGGCTGGCGTCGGAGGCGTCCAATTTCGTCAATGGCCAGACGATCTTCGTTGATGGCGGAAT
>NZ_JBHZPI010000016.1:0-141042 GCF_042788025.1 Paenarthrobacter sp. YIM B13468
CGCATCGCCAAGCTGCCGATGCCCGTCATCGCAGCTTTGGACGGCTATTGCCTGGGCGGCGGTGCGGAGCTTGCCTACGCGGCAGATTTCCGCATCGGGACCCCAAGTGTGCGGATTGGCAACCCCGAAACAGGCCTGGGAATCCTTGCTGCGGCCGGTGCCAGTTGGCGGCTCAAGGAGCTTGTGGGCGAACCAAAAGCCAAGGAAATCCTCCTGGCCGGTACCGTGTTGCGGGCCGAGGAAGCGTTGCGGATCAGTTTGATCACCGAGATTCACGAGGCCCCTGAGCTCATGGAGGCCGCGCACAATCTGGCTGACAGGATCGGCCGCCAGGACCCCCTTGCGGTCCGCATTACCAAGTCGGTGTTCCACGCTCCAGCCGAAGCACACCCACTGATCGACACCCTTGCCCAGGGGATTCTGTTCGAATCCCAGGCCAAATTCGATCGAATGCAGGCTTTCCTCGATAAAAAGTCGGCGAAAGCTTCGCAAGATACTGACGCTCCCACGCAAGACAGGACCGAAAAATGACAGCAGTTCCCGCTATCCCCCACGTCGTTGGAGTCCTGGGCGGTGGCCGGATGGGTGCAGGCATCGCGCACGCGTTCCTCACCAAGGGCGCCACGGTGGTGGTGATTGAACGTGACCATGAGGCAGCGGCCGGGGCGCAGGGCCGCGTCGCGGAGGCTGTGGCGAAATCAGCTGCCCGCGGCACCCTTCACGGGAGCCCTGAGGAAGCGATGGCCCGCTTCAGCACCTCCACGGACTACGAATCGTTAATCCACTGCGGCCTCGTAGTAGAAGCCGTGCCCGAGGACTACGAGCTCAAAGTCACGGCACTGAAAGCCGTGGAGGAACACCTCTCCGCCGATGCCTACCTCGCGTCCAACACCTCATCCCTGTCCGTCACAGGGCTCGCCAACGAATTGCACCGCCCCGCAAACTTCGTGGGGCTGCACTTCTTTAACCCGGTGCCCGCCTCCACCCTCATCGAAGTGGTGCTGGCCAAAGAGACTTCGCCCGAACTCGCCCAAGCGGCGAAGAACTGGACCGTCGCACTCGGCAAGACCGCCGTCGTCGTTAATGACGCGCCCGGCTTCGCGTCCTCAAGGCTGGGCGTCGCTATTGCCTTGGAGGCAATGCGCATGGTCGAAGAGGGTGTGGCATCAGCGGAGGACATCGACGCCGCGATGGTCCTTGGGTACAAACACCCCACCGGGCCGCTCAAGACCACCGACATCGTGGGTTTGGATGTTCGTCTGGGCATCGCGGAGTACCTGCATTCCACGCTGGGTGACCGCTTCGCGCCACCACAAATACTCCGGGACAAAGTAGAACGCGGCGAACTAGGACGCAAAACCGGCAAAGGCTTCTTCACCTGGAACAACTAAGAACGCTGCGGGTCCTTGCACGACCAAGGGCCCGCAGCTTCGAGGGAGCATCTCAAGCGCTTCCGGGCCGAGGAACTGGTGCCCGCAACCTATACGCTCAACCCGACGGTAGTGGCCTGGTTGGAAGCAAAGGGCGGTACCTCAGCGAGGATCTCCCCCGCTGGGGTACCGCCAAAAAACCCGCATTGTGTGTTCCCGTCTCCGGCAAAAGCTGCCTAAAAGGTCCGGCCCCGCCAGTTGGGGCTACGCGGACCTTTTGGCCGCTATTGCAAGGCGCTATGCCGACATCGAGAGCGCCTTACGCTCGTCGGTCAGCCAACGCTTGAAACGCGCCGCTCGTTCCTTCATGCCGACAAGGACAACACCCACTGGTGCACCAGCTCGTCTATAGGCGACTGCGCATTCGGCGGAGAGGTCACCCTCGAGAATCTCGACTTCGTCAGCGAGCCCGAGCATTCCGTAAGACGTCAGGCGCACGTCGCCTTGATCCGACCAGAACCAAGGCATTAGGGCGACTGCCGGCGGAATGTCCCGGGTGACTCCGAGGTCGTAGAGAAGAGTTCGCGCTGCGAATCGGGCAGTGTCAATGGCTGTCTGCCAGTGCTCGATACGAAGTGGAGGGGCATTGAAGACCGGATTCGCGAAGCGCGCTGCATCGCCTACGGCAACGACACCCGGTCTGCCTCCTGCACGCATCTGAGCATCGCAGAGAATTCCGTTGGTGAGATCAAGACCGTTTCCATCGAGCCAGCCAGCGTTAGGTACGGATCCGATCGTTTCAAGGAGGATGTCAGCGGGAAGTCGTTGCCCGTTGTCGAGCACCACACCCTCAACCCGCCCGTTGCCCTCAGTCGCTAAAATCGTCCGCGACATATGGAAACGCACACCGATCGCCTCGTGTCTACGCTGAACTTCGCCGCCTACCATTTCTCCCAGAGGAACGAACATCGCGCAGGGGTCCATTGCGACCACGTCGACCTCACAGCCGAGTTTGCGGGCAGTCGCCGCCACCTCACATCCGATAAAGCCCGCTCCCAAGATGACAACGTGGGCACCAGGGACCAAGGCACTTCGAAGGGCAGCCGCATCTTCGAGCGTGCGAAGTACGGTTCGCCCCTGTACCGGGCCCGGTGCCGACAAACGTCGCGATGAAACTCCGGTTGCGGCCACGAGGCCGCTGAAGCTGAGCTCAGTACCCGTGGCCAAGGTCAGGACACGGGACTCGAGGTCGGCCTTCACCACAGGAGATCCTAGTAGCCAGTCGACATCGGCCACGCTGTCGCTAAGGGCGAAAGTCAAGTCCTCGCGTTCCATCGTCCCCCAGAGCAATTCCTTCGAGAGAGGCGGTCGGTTGTAGGGCATCTCCCGTTCGTCAGAAGCAACTACGATCCGGTCGGTCCACCCTCCGGCGCGGAGGTTCTCGGCCGTTCGAAGGCCGGCAAGGGCTCCTCCGGCGATGACAATAGTCATGGCATACCTACTAAGACGGCGGATAACGTCACGCCGTCGAGCGCTCCGCTTCCAGCCGGAGCGGAAGGGATATCAACACCAAACACTAGGACTCCTATCTACGCACTATGAGCGGCGTGAGGTCACATGGGGGTCGTTTCGCCCGATCACTAGCCCACCGCGTAGCGACTTCTGACGCCTGCTAGAAAGCTAGCATCAAGCAGCCAATCAAACAACTGGCCGGTTTATAAATCGCCTTGGCATTCATTGCGGCAAGTTGACGTCGATCAACATTTTCCGCCGATTGACAGGGATACGAAAGCGTCGAGCGTTCCCGTTGACAACCGGTCGGTTGGTTGAAATAATCAAATGGTTATTGCCATGGTCCTTAGTTCGAGGACGTTGAAATTGGCCACCGTCGAAAGGTGTCGCTGTGGATTCGCTCGCTTGCCTGTGGGGCATCAAAGCAAGCTTCAGGCGGTATCTCGCTATGCAGCCTGGTGCGGAGGCCACCGTTGGCGGTGGAGCTGCCTCCACGGCACGTAGTGAGTTCCTGTTCCCTGCGGCAGTCGGAGTCGATCTTCTCCCGCCCACCGGGCATGGCGAAATGAAGTTTGAGGGCGACGTTCAGTTCACTGCCCACGGCGGTTTGCTTAACGTCATACTCGCGGACCCGTGTATTCAACGCGGCGACGACCAGATCTTACTGAGTGTCATCACGGGACAATACTCCGGATCTGCAGGGAGCCAAACGGTTGTCGCCGAACTCGTTGAGCGGGTCGAAGTGGACGGCTCAATTACTTACGATGCGACGTTGGCGTCCTCTGGCGTCAAGGTCTTCGGCGGTGTCTACTCCGCTGGTGAACCTCTTGATGCGGTCCGAATCATACATAACCCCCTGTCAATAGCCACGCCGAGAGCAAAGAAGAACTAATGATGACCCAGACCACTTATGACATTCGCATCATCTTTGGATCGGAATCGGGTGGTGGCGAACTTACCGCAGAAGACATATCGGAGTCGCTCCCTGAAGGGTTCCAAGCGCGGATCGAAAGTATGGCTGACGTTGATGTCGCAACTCTGACCGACGGGGCTTTCCTCTTCGTCATTTGCTCAACATATGGGGAGGGCGAACTGCCCATGGGTGCGCAACCCTTTCACGATGCGCTCGAATCCGCGCGGCCCGATCTAAAGGGCTTGAGATACGCTGTTTTCGGCCGGGGCGACAAGACCTACCTCAAGACCTTCGCGCAAGGCAGTGTCATCATCGACAGCCTGCTCGCCGAGTTGGGCGCAGAACGCTTCGGTGACGTCTGCCATCACGACGCGAGCGACTGGAGCATCAGTGATGATCTCGCCATCGAGTGGGCCGCAGGGATCGTTAAGGGCTTCTTTATGGACGAAATATCAGCACAAACGGTCGCTGTCGGTCAGTCTGCGAAGGCCACCTAAGCGGCTGTTGCCTCTACGGAGGGTCCCTCCTGGCGCCGCACACCAGCATTCCAGCACAGGCGGTAGACCGGCGGCAGCGTTAAGGCTTCAACCGGGCTGTACGCACGAGACCTAGTTTCAGGAGCCGAACGCGCAGCCTAGGGGCAAGCCGATGGCAACACTCCTCGTAGCCGAACCAGCAGCAGGGTTAACGGCCCGCGCTGCCTCCTGCGAGTCATCCCTGACCATCAATACCGCCTTCTCCCGAGGCGAGAAGTCCGAACGGCGACGACGGGAACTGGATCTTTGCAGCCTGCCCGCAGCACAATCGGAGCGCTTCCGGAACCTCGAGCCGAGCGGATATGTCGTTAGTTGTGTCCCACTGGCCGGGCTGGTGTCCAGATCCACGATGGTAGTCATCCAGGGTTCGGACCCGGTCCGTGCTCTCGTTGACGGGTCCGGGAAATAGCGCACGGACCGGGAGCGATGCCCGTCAATGCCCAGGATCCGCGGACGATGTCTCTCGCACGCCCGCTCCTCGCAGGAATACCCCTCAGCGGCGGGAAGACCTCCCGCTGGCCTGCAGCGGCGGTGGTGGAGATAACGCGGTAGTCGGGCAGGCAGAAAAGAAGGGTCGCAGCTTCCGCTGCGACCCCGGAAGGCTCGCTCAAGATTCGTAGTGCTGTTCACATTGAATGCGAAACAAATACTCTTCCCGCCAGCGCCATGGGCCGATTGTCCTCAAGGACACGTACACCAGAGTCCTCGTCCCCCATGCGCCTTTGGCGGAACGCCGGCCCGGCACTCTGCGCGCCACACCGGCATACCGCCGTACAGGCTCCCTCAACCTAATAGCGAATTTGGGCCCAAGTATGATGCCGGCGCTCGACCGCTCCGCTGCATATTCTGCGCCTTCCGCAACAGTTCTAAGGCACTTTTGTCGTCAAGCTCTTGAGCTGGATCGAGGTGTCGGCAAGCTCCTCGGCGGTCGCTGGCGTGCCTTGCGCGACCAGGAGCTTCCCCTGCGCGAAGTCCGCTATTGAATTGATGCAGTCCAGAGCGACGACCCTGCCACCGCGAAGGTAGATGACACTGAATTTGGACTGCCCGGGCTCGCCTCGAAGGATTGCCTCGTCGTGGCCAGCCTGCAGACCCACCGTCTGCAGCCGGGTGTCGAATTGATGTGACCAGAACCACGGTGGAGTCATACCTTCGTTAGGCGTCGATAGAATCGCGCTCGCAACGGCCTTACCGTGCTCGACGGCGTTGGGCACGGATTCCAGACGAACGCGTATCCCACCGGCGAACGGACTCTTGTAGTTGGCGCAGTCCCCGACAGCGAAGATGTGAGGAACCGAGGTGCGGCAGTCACCATCTACCTCGACGCCGTTAGAGCAGACGACGCCGGCCGCTGCAAGCGGCTCGACATTCGGAATCAGACCGACACCGACGATAACCAAGTCGGCAGGCAAGATCTGGCCGTCGCTGAGTTGCACTCCTGCTACGTGGTCGTGTTCGCCGAGAATCTGTTCAACGCCCGAGCTAAGCAGAACTGTGGTGCCGGAAGCCCTGTGGAGGTCTGAGTAGAAGTCAGAGACCGCAGCACAGGTTACACGTGCCAGCAGGCGTTCCTGCACTTCGATAACAGTCACGCTAACACCTCGCTGAACGAGCGCTGCCGCAGCTTCCAGGCCTATGTAACCTCCACCGATGATAACGGCGTTCCGTGCACCAACGAGGCTCCCCCGCAACCGCTCAGCGTCAGCGTGATTGCGCAAGCTAAAGACGCCGGAAAGGTCTGCTCCCGGTACGGTGAGCCTCCGCGCCCGCCCGCCGGCCGCCCAGACGAGGTGCGAGTAGCCGATCCGTAGACCCACACCAGTCAGGACCTCGTGCGCTTCGACATCGACAGATTCAACGGTCATACCGGAGATCAAGTCGATTGAGTTCTTTGTCCAGTAATCGGCGGACCTGAAGCGGAACTCTCCCACCTCTGCATCGCCGCGGAGGTACGCCTTCGAAAGCGGCGGTCGCTCATATGGCAATTCGTTCTCTGCGTCCACTATTGCTATGGAACCGCTGAATCCACCCTGGCGAAGAGACATTGCTGTCTGCACTCCGGCTTGCCCGGCACCGACGATAAGCACATCGTAGGACCGGGGTCCGCCAGCAGAAGACTCCCCGCTCATTGGTGATCAGAGATTCGCGAGGTAAAGCCATGCATGTCGGGGTGGACGCGGATCTGGCACGCGAGCCGGCTCTCGGGCCTCACATCATCCATCATGGAAAGCAACTCACGCTCGCCCTCCGATTGCGGGGCGACCCGGTCGCTCCACTCGTTGGAAACGTATATGTGGCACGTTCCGCAGGTGAGTTCCCCGCCGCATTCTCCAACGATCCCAGGCACGTCGTTTTGGAGGGCCGCCCGCATGAGGGATTCACCGTCCGTGGCGTTTACTGTGTGCTCGGTGTCATCGACTGACACATACGTGATCTGCGTCATTATTATGTCCTCATCGTTTGGGCCGTCGCACGTTCTCTGGCCGCCTGGAGGCGAGCACGTCCCGGCGAGCTGGCGGTGGGGTCACGCAATCGCTTGCGCTTGAGTACCCTTAGTCTACCATTCATTTGGTTGATTAGACCCGTGGCGCGGGTAGGGATTGGCGGCAGTCGGTCACCTTGGCTAGTCCCGACGCCGGCGAAGAACCTGGCCTGGGCTCTTTCCCTTGAGAGCGGACGGCGCCGCCCAGAATCCCACAATGGGGCAGGATCACAGGGCCCCAAGCTGAAGGCCCCCGAAGGCTAGTGGGCTTGCCCGCGGCTGGGTGATCCGGCTCGTCGCGGACCTACTACGCGGTGGCCGGTCCCTGAAAGAACAGCGGCGCGGAGCTGATCGCTCCGCGCCGGTGTTCCGCACGAAATACTACATACAGGCAGAGAGAAACTTCCGCCCTATCCGACGCTCCTCTCGGCAGGCACGCCTGACATTGCACGGAGCGACTCTCGAATATCGGTAGCCAGGAGTTGTGGCTGTTCCAACGCCGGGAAATGACCGCCCTTCGCTTGCGGAGTCCACCGCACAACGTTGTAATGATGCTCCGCCACCCGCCGCGTTGCGCGATAGAGCTCGTGCGGAAAGATTGCCACGGCAACGGGCGACTCGACCCGCTCTGATGAGGGACCCATCATCCCTGCGGCGCCGGTCTCGAAGTAGAGCCGGCCCGACGACCCACCGGTCGCGGTGACCCAATACGTCATGATGTTGGCCAGGATCTCATCCTTGCTGAGTACTGACTCAAGGACGCCGCCATTGTCAGTCCAAGTGTTGAGCTTCTCGACGATCCATGCCGCGAGTCCAACCGGGGAGTCGACCAGCGAATAGGCGATAGTCTGTGGTTTGGTCGCCTGCAGTGCCAAATAGCCCGTTTCTACCATGTTGTATACGGCCTGGTCGGCAGCCAATTGCGCCTCTTCCGCCGTCGGGTCGCCATCCTCCGGCCGAAGGCCACCTGTAACCAGGAACGTAACATGTAGTCCAGCAACCCGGTCGGGATGACGAACTGACAACTGACCCGCGAGCACCGAGCCGAAATCGCCGCCATGGGCAAAGAACGTGTCGTAGCCAAGTCCCGTCATGAGCTCAGCGAACGCGTCGGCGATCCTGCCCGGATGCCAGCCGGCCTCAGTCGTCGGCCCACTGAAGGCAAAACCCGGAACCGACGGGATGACAAGATCGAAAGCGTCCTCGGCACGCCCGCCGTGCGCAACCGGATTGCTTAGTGGTCCTATTACCTTCAGGAACTCCAGCGGAGAACTGGGCCAGCCGTGCAGTAGCAACAGTGGCTTAGCTTCAGCTTCCGGCGACTTCACATGAAGGAAGTGGACATGCTGCCCATCGATGATCGTGGTGAACTGCGGGAAGGCGTTGAACCGCTTCTCGAAGGCGCGCCAGTCGAAATGGTCCTTCCAATACGTTACGAGTTCCCGCAGGTAGCCGAGATCCGCGCCGTAGGTCCAGCCGGAGCCGGGGATAGCGTCGGGCCAGCGGGTGCCTGCGAGACGACGATCCAGATCAGCAAGGACCTCGTCGGAAACGTCGACACTAAAGGGTCGGAACTCCATCATCACTGTCCCCTCTCAAACGTTGCTTGAAACATCAGAGCGGCGAAGGGATCCGAGACGATCCCAGTCCCCGAGCACACGATCCCGGAGAGCCTCGTCGCCCAGCCATTCTGTAGACCGCACCATGTTGATCGTCTCCATGAACTTGAGCGAAATCGACTCGTCCTCTGTTGCGAGGGCGATCACGCGGTCGGCGTACTCGGATTCCGGTGACTTGGACGACTCCTGGGTTACACCGTTGATTTCCACCCCCGGGATGCCGTAATCAGAAGTAGTTGAGAACATCCAGGACGGCTCAATGACGGCCTGAAGATCGTTCTGGAAGCGCTCGGCGAAACCATCCAGACCCGATTCCGGCGCGGAATCTTGAAGGAAGTCCGTGAGCGAAGAGTCCAGCGTTCGTGCGCCGCGTGCCGCGACGGTCATCCCCTGTCCGTAAATGGGGTTGAAAGCTGCCGCCGCATCACCGACGACCACGAAGTTCTCGGGACGCTCTTTAAGGTTTGACCAGTCACGGAGCCGGTTGGAGGTGTTCTGCCAGGCCTCGATGCCGCTCACCCGGCCGTACTGCTCGATCAGATCTCGGAACTCTGACGAACCAAAACTGGAGATGAAGTCAAGGAAACCCTCGACGTCGCTCGGCGGCAAGTCACCGGCGCACCCCTGCGCTGTGACGACCATGAGGTTATCCTCCTGGCGCCACATGGATGCGCCGCGCGTTGCCGCGTAGCCTTCGCCGCTGACGGTGGGCCCGACGTAAAGGGCAGTCCACCCCGGGTCAAAGCCCTCCGGTACGCGAACATAGGTAGTGGCATAGCCCCACCGTGCGTTGATGACCGTCTCGACAGGCTTCGCGTAACCGGCCTCAGCAAACCAATCGGGGGCGATTGACGGGCGCCCGCTCGCGTCCACGATGAGGTCGGCGCGAATGACTCGGAGCTCTTTGGTGTCGAGGTCCTCAACTTCAACGCCGACAGCCCTGCCGTCCTCGATGACGAGGCCCTTCGCGGGAGTACGCTGTATGTACGTCACGTTGCCTAGTTTGGCAGCGCGGCCCCGGAGATACCACTCAAGGTAGCGTCGCGTGCCAAGCAGGATGCGCATGTCGGAAGAGTGCCTCGGAAACCAGCCAAACTTCGACCCATACCGGAAGACCGCGGTCGGATCGGCATACGGCACACCGACTGCCGTCAGATCATCGGTTAGCCCGGGAAATATCGCCTCAAGGTCCAGCCTGCCGCCCGCGCTAAGGATGTGGAATTGACCCGAGTGGGGTACGCCCCGTCGTTTAGTGGCTTCGGCTGGGAGAGTGTCGCGATCAATGACGATCACCTCTCCGAACCTGGTCGAGAGCGCCGCCGCGGCGCTGGAGCCCGCGACGCTTGCACCGATGACGACGGCCGTGCCGAGTCCTCGGGTGGAGACGTTTTGATCTGAGGTCATGAGTATCGGAATCCTTTCGTATGCCGGGCGGCATTGCCCGGCCTGTTGTCTGGACGTCATTCCGTCGCCCGCACAGGCCCGACTAACGTCCACTAATGTTACCAACCGGCCGATCGTTTGACATCGGCTAACCGGTATTTTTCTTATGAATTACTCGCCAAGGGAGTCCTTGGAGGTCCTGGGGCGCAAGACGGAGGGCGCGCAGCTGGTGGGGTTGCGCGGCGCGACCGGACCACCTGCACGCGCAACTCTTGGCTTAAGGCGCCGAATTTGCCGCCGCGAGGGCAGCCCGATAACCGAACACCATTGCTGCTCCAATGGTTGCACCGGCCGCAGGGTAGGAGTCCCCGAGCATGGACGCCGTGGCATTGCCAACCGCATAAAGCCCCGGGATCGTCGTGCCGTCTTCACGCAGCACCCTGCCGTCGCAGTCGGTGATCGCGCCACCCTTTGTCCCGAGGTCCCCTAGCCCGATCTTAATGGCGTAGAACGGCGCGGACTCTATCGTCCCGAGCGTTGGGTTCGGCTTCTGACGCGGATCACTGTAGTGCCGCTCAAAGGCGCTGTAGCCGCGGTTGAAGTCCTCGTCGATGCCGGTCTTGGCAAACCCGTTAAAGCGATCAACAGTAGTGCGGAGGGCCCGAGGATCGAGACCAATTTTGTTGGCAAGCTCCTCGATGGTGTCCGCGCGAATCAGGAAGCCTCCATCGATCGCCGACTGGGGAGTCACGCCGGGGGGCATATAGGCGAATGGGTATGAGCGGCGATGCTGACTATCGATGATCTGCCACGACGGCAGGGCAGGAACCGTCTTGTTGCGCTCCTCCATCGCTGCACCGAACTCAAGGTATCCGGTGGATTCACTCACGAAACGCTGAGCGGTCGAATCGACAACAATCGCGTGGGGATGCGATCGTTCCCAGATATTGAACCGCGTCACACCCTTGTCATCGATCATCGTCGGCATCCACCAAGCGAGGTCCATCTGCGCTGTCTCCGCACCAAGTTCAGTCACCCACTGGTAGAAATCTCCGTCGGCACCTTCAGGAACGAGGCTCCAGTTGAGGTCAACGGGGCCCTGCTGGAACTCCTGGCGCATGCCCGTGTTCCGCGAGAAGCCTCCTGAAGCAATCAGTACACCCCGGCTGGCGCCGATCCGCATCTTCTTGCCGTTATGGTCCGCCACGACCCCGACGACGCTCCCGCCTTCGACGATCAGCTCGCCTACAGGGCTGGAGGGCCAGACCTGGACCCCCCGGTCCAACGTGATCTTCAGCAGTTGACCGATGAGCGACTGTCCCACGGCAGCCGTGTGCCGGCCGATGATCTTCTGAATGAATGACCGAAGGCCAACCTTGCCGGCTGTATAGAAGCCACGAATTGTTCGCCGAATCATCAAAAAGTCGCGGGCTTCGGTGTTATACAACACAAGCCCCGGCATGCCTTGGGCTCCGCGGACACGCTGCTCCCAAGGCCCAAGCGTCCTCATGTCGAAGCTGTCCACCTCCAAAGAGCGCCCCTTGACATCGCCCTTGGGCAACGATGAATAGTACTCGGGATACGGAATCATGACCCGCCAGCGCATGCCCTCGGCTTCGAGGAACTGGACCATTTCCGGACCACTATCGAGGAATGCCAACCGAAGGTCCATGCTCGTCGCCGGCGTCTCCGGTCCGACTGCAGCATTCATATAGGTGAGCGCGTCCTGGCGGCTATCGCCTTGTCCTGCCCGGTGGAGTAAGTGGTTATTTGGAATCCACACAGCACCACCTGAAATGGCGGAAGTGCCACCGACCTTATCGGTCTTTTCCAGGATCAGCGTCTTCATTCCCTGCTTGCGGGCTGCAATGGCTGCGGCGAAGGCTCCAGCTCCCGAACCGATCACCACGAAATCAAAGTTTGCGTCGAACACAATGTCTCCTCTCTGAGACTGGCTACCATGCGCTGTAATCCAAATTGAATCGCCTCAGCCACTTTCGCGAGGTTTCATCTACCAACTGTATGGTAGATTCGCTTGTCGCTAAGCGCAAGCACCTTGGCCGGATTCTTCTTGATGGCGTCCCCGTGGCCCACGCTGTCTACCGCAAAACGACAAGAACAGGTTCAGGCGAAGCTGCCTGTATCGAACCAATGCTCAAAGGAAGCCCGTTGAGCATCGGCGACGTATTCGACCCGCGCCCCGGGCACGCTGGCCGACCGCGCATAGATGATGGATACAGAACCGTCCTCCTCGCGGAAGACAGCATCCACGGGATCGCCGGCTTCCTCCAATGCTCGTAAGCGCCCAGTGGGGTCGGGCTCCCAAATTCCCAAGTGATGCAACCCAAGGAAGTCCTTCCCATAGATGCCCACGCCCGTACTTTCTATAACCTCCAGCCGGAACGGAGAGTCGATCGTATAGGCAATCCACAGATCCATCGGGCCTCTGGATCCGCTAACGCGGTCCTCCATGTCCTGAGCTTTCACCTGGGTGGGTTCGTTGAATCGGTATCCGAGACGTTCTTCGAGATCTCGGATGCCCTCGCGGATGTCGGCAACGATGAATCCGGCATGATATGGCATCTGCAACATAGTGTTCCCATCAATTGTTTGTTGGATTGAAGAACCAGTAACTGAATAGAGGACGCGCTAGTCAGGGAGACACCATCGCGGAGATTTCTGCAAAGGTTGTGCTCATTGCTGCGTCTGCCCAGCTGTACGCATCTGTTCCGCGCAACACCACCTCCGCGCCGCCGTCGCAGTAGAGCATTTGCCCGCACATATGGCTGTTCTGCTCAGACGTAAGCCAGATCAGCAGATCCGCAATTGATTCTGGCGGCTGGTGGCTGTTCAGCGGAGTCGGCACTATGGCGTTCATCATGGTCGCGCCATCAGCCGTACCGAGCAACCCTGCCGTCATCGGGGTCATTACCAGACCAGGTGCCACGGCGTTGAGCGGAATGCCGGCGCCTGCCCAGACAGCGGTTGGGGCCTCGCGACGTAGCCACAGAGATATCGCGCGTTTGGTGGACTGATAAACGAGATTCGCCGAGCCCTCATCCAGCGTCATGTTGGATGCAATCTTGAGCGCAGCGCCCTCATCGTCAGCCACCAACGCGTCCACCAATTGCGGGTGATTCGGGTGGATACACGACACGGAGGAGACGAGTGCGGCACGCGGGGCTGACGCCTGCGCCAAAACGGGGCGGATCAAAGTAAGGAACTCCGTCATGCCGAAATAGTTCACAGAAGCCGTCAACGGCTTCGGTAACGCGATTCCCGCACAGGCGATGACCGCATCCACGGAGCCAGACGCTGCATCGACGGCAGCCTTCACTGCCGCCCCCCGGCCGGTAGCCGTCGACAGATCCCCCTGGATATCAGCGCCCCGCAGATCCACTCCCACGACGGTCGCTCCCTGTGTAAGCAAGCGGTCCGCGGTGGCCTTACCTATACCCGAACCGGCCCCGGTGACTACATACGTGCGGCCCATGTCCAGACCATCCCTTCTGCTGGCGTAGCAGCCCGTCCCCAGGTCAGTTGCCTCGGACTCCTTGCCTGCAGGAAACCGGGCGTAGGATTACCAACCCGTAGCACTCGGCTACCCTGGATCATGATTTGGCTAATTCCCGGCCCAAACCGACCTGTAGACGGCTTTGTAGTCAAACGGCACCTGATACGGCTTGCCCGCTGGCGGAATGGCGTCCGGGTTATCTGTGTTCACGGCCGCCTGCCCCACCCCCTGAGGGGCCGCAGCCACCCCATTGAAGTACCGGTTGAGGTTGTCCATCGCAGCCCACCCCTTGAAAGTGTCGTCTGCGGCGCCGGGCCACGTTAGTTTTCCGTTGCCGACAAGTTCAGTCGCCTCGGCGATGCCGAGCCCTCCGGCCATGGTTGCCTTACTGCCCGCTTCGTTCATCGCCGCGGCTCCGCCAAGCGTGCCGTACATGAAGTCAAACGGCAGGAACACGCCGTTGGCGTCGGGGTTGGTCACGAGTGAGGTCCTGAAGTTTTGGATCCACGGACCGTTTGGGATGAGGTCTGTCCCCGGGGAATTTATCGACTGAAGAATCTTGCATCCCGAGCACTTTGCGATCTCTTCCTGGAACCCTTCGGCGATCGCATGTTCAAGCGGATCCGGCCCATCAGTTGAGATAGCTCGTAGATTTCCTTTGGTTGCTGCAATGAGGTACCATGCAGCCCTCCTGCCGTTGTCCTTCCAAAATTCCTCGATATTGTCACCGACGGACTTATTGACGGCGTTCGGGACAGTGAACAAGGGGGTTCCGTCGGCACCATTGCAGTTCACGCCGTCAACGCTGATGACAGGGACACCTTGGTCTTTCGCCTCTTGCAAGGGCTGCTGCGCGACCGTGCAGCTGAAGCCTTGGATGTAGAGGGCATTAGGGTGGGATGCCAACGCTGTGCGAATCGCGGTGGCATACCCGCCGGCGATGTTCAGGTTTCCGTCCGCGTAGTTGTAGTCCCAACCCAACGCTTTGGCGGCTTCTTTGGCAGCCTCCGCACCCGAGTTGCAGGGTGAACCGCAATTGATGACCCACACCGACTTGCCCTTTGCGGCTGCCGGTCCGTCGGAGGGCGGTTCTGCAGAGGTGCCCTTGTAGAGTTCGGCGAGCGACGGAAAATCCGCAGTGCCGGCGCCGCCGGAGGATGAACCGATATTTGCAGCCTCAGGTGATGCTGACGAGCAGCCCACCACCAGCATGGCCAGCACTCCCATCACTGCGATGGCCGTAGACAGCCTCCGCGCTTTCGTGAATCTCATCTTGCTTCCAATCTATGAGTAGTTAAAAGTTGCCGTGAGAGGGTCGCCGCCGGAGTCACTTCGCGCCTATTCCAGCCCGCTCCGGTTTTGGATGACTTTCCCAAGCCTGACTCGGTACCGCGCTACGGGCGGCAGCGGCGCGTCCGCACCATGTGTGCTCGTCCTACTGAAGCCAGCGCCCTGCGGGACCGCTGCCGTGCACACCAGAGTCGAGGACATTTCCAGCTCCCTTGCTGTTGTGTCCTGCCAGGCTCTTTGCACAAGTTAGCATTGAAAGATGTATCAAACAATCGTACGGTAGTTAAATTTTGCGACAGATTCTCGGGACCCTACTTCTGAGCTATTACGCAAAATCGTTTATTCCTGCGCCGACAGGCACCCAGCTTCATGCTCAACGTCGTTGACCTGGTTGTAAGCGCGGTAATGTTTCCGCCTCGCCTGGCTAGGCATGGAATCCGCCATTCGGCGGGATGATATACACTGGCGATTCTCATTTAACGGAAGCCTTTGACGGCGCCAGCGCTGCCCATTTCCATACCGGAATCGTCCGGCGTTCTGCGCTCCCCGCTCCCGCGCACAAGCGTCCTCACGGAGTTCAAGACAGCCGTCATCCACACGGGACTCCGGGGTCAACGCCGATATGAGGCCTCCCGTCCCCTTAGCGGTCGAGGAGTTCAGAGATCAGTGGCAACGTCTTTATGGTGCTTGGTCACGAGGACGCCGGCGTAGTACGGTATTGGCTACTCAAAACCGGGAAAATTGAAGAACCGCCTCGACCCATCGTGCTTGTCGCGGAGTTCCTTCAGCTTCTTGAGCTTCGGCTCTGAAAGCGGTCGGAAATAGCGACGCCCGAGGTTCTCGTCGTTGAGCTGCACCCCATTTGACCAAGGCTCAAGGGCCCGCATGTTCTCAGTTACCCACGCAATGGCTCTCTCATCGTCCGCAGCGTCTTCGTAGATCGCGTACGCGGAATAGAACGAGGGCCCAGGAGAGGAAACGGCAGCGGTCTCCTCGTCGTCAGCGGTCCACAGCCACCACAGAAGATATGACCTTGGTGACGGCAGGTTGTCGATGATAGGCGCCAGCTGGGGAATAAGGTCATCGATTCCCGCACTTGTCCACATGTTATCGACGGCATACCTGTAACCAGGCGGGTCGATGAGGTCATTAAGCGCGTAGATCTCTTCGATAGAAGTAGGCGCGGCTTCACCAATGGCAGCTTCCGCCACCGGGCAATCCTTGAGTGGCTGAAGAGCGGCACGAGCGGCCTCTTCGCTGTCGGCAAAGATGGTTGCCGCAACCAATACTCCGAGGTTAATAACCGAAGGGTCCTCACTGTCGGGGTAGCCGCCGATCAGCAGGTATAACTCGACATCGTTGTCAAGCTTGTCCGAGATGGTCAGGCTCCATCGCAGCGCCTCCTCCCAGCGCGATAACGGAAACGTGAGGGACAAGTTCATCCCCACACTGGGCCGTGGATAGACCTCGAGATGGAAGCTTGTAACAATGCCAAAGAATCCGGCGCCCGAACCACGTGCTGCCCAGTAATAGTCAACGTTCTGGGTCTCGTCAGCGCGAATTAGTTCGCCTTGTGGAGTGACGACGTCGATCGCACGTACGCTCATGCACGACTCGCGCTTACCCCCTGCCACGCCGTAACCGCCACCCAGCAGGAAACCGCCCAGACCCACCGAAGGGCAGTGGCCCGTGGGAAAGAAAAGATCATAGGGAGCCAAAGCTCCGTTCAGCTGTTCTCCCTTGGTTCCCGGCCCTACACGGGCCAGATGTGATTCAACATCTACTTCAATCGAGTTCAAAGCAGAGAGATCGATGAGCACGCCTCCGTCACGCAGACTCGAGGCGGCCCAGGCGTGGCCACCAGATCGCGCGGAAACCTTCATATTATTGGCTGCGGCCCATCGGACCACCTGGGCAACCTCTATTTGATTCTTGACTTTCACAATCACGTCAGGAAAACGGTCAGGGACGTTCTCCTGCCACACAATCCCCCGACGTGCTTCCTCGTAGCCATCCTCACCTCGAGCGACTGCGAAGTCCACCAAATCCTCTACGCTACTCATCCCGACAGGTCCTCTCCACAGCCCAGGTAATGAAGCCCATTCAGCGTATGCTAAGGCGATACTCTACCCTACAGTTGTTTGAAAAGGGGGTGGGTCCCGTCGCTGTTTTACGGAGTTGCTGAAGACGGGCAGTCGCCCTAAGACTAAAGTGAATGTCGGGACTCTCGCAGCTAAGAGGCTCGGATAGAGTCGCCGACAAGAGCGACGAGCGCATCAACAATGGCATCGTGGTCAAACTGACGGCTCGAACGCCGGCTCGGCCAGAACCTGACGTTATTTACAGCGCCGAGTATGAAGCGCGTCAGCAGGCGCTGATCGATGTCGTTGCGGATACTTCTGTCGGCTTGACCAGCGACCACCTGATCGCTGATGTCACGTTCGAACGCGCGGCCCCAACCTGCAGCCGCCACCTGCCGATCTCCGGTCAAGTGCTTCATCTCCGTGAAGAAGATGTTCGCGCGCTCGACGTTCGCCAAGTACCACACACTTAGCCTGCGAACGTAGAGGAGGAGGGTTTCCAGCGGCGGCAAGTCGAGTTCGATCACTTCACGGTGAATTTCCCTCGACTGCTCGTGGGACTCTTCCAGGATGCGGTAGAGAAGCTCTTCCTTGGAGCTGAAATAGTGGTAGAGGCTGCCCTTAAGAACGCCGACCCGTTCCGCGACCTCCTGGATCGACGTCGATGCGTAACCTTTATCGGACATGACCGAGATAGCTGCAGCGATCACATTGTCGTCCCGGTTAAAGCGTTCGCGCGTTTTTGCGGCTTTCTCTGGCACGCCTTGGGTAGTCTTGACGGTCGGCATATTCCTCCTAGGATCAGCTCCACGCGACTGGCTGCGCGGAGAATTATCAAGATTATGGCTTCAGGCAGATTCGCCAGGAACATCAACGAAGTGCCACTACCCCCGTTTGTCAGTTACGAGACTGCCGTGATGAGGTGCAGGTTGAAACTCCAGCTAGTCATCTCCCCTCACGGTCCAGACCGCGTGGTGGCGAATGAATTTGGCGCTAGCGACCTTCCAAGCCCCGTCCACCCTTTTGTAGGTCTCCTCGTAATGACCGTAGCCCTCCAGTTTGGAGAAGCGAAATTCCGAGCCGGGTGGAAACCAAATCTGATCGTTCAACGACCACGTACCGATGGCTGACTCATCATCCAAAATATCGATGTCCGGCATGTGGCCGTGGTGCGACGTTACGGCGTCACCGAGGGCATCCCTGGCCCACGCCGCTGCTTCCTTGGCGCCTTCAACCCGGTAGACATGCTGAACGAGTTCGTCGACATCTTGGCCAGTATCCGACTCCGTGAAGTCGAAGATGATGTCGTCAGTAAAGTTCGCGGCAAACGCGTCCCAGTCCTTTTTGTCGAGCGCTCGAAAGTACCGCGACTTGAGTCTTTTGATTTCTTCCACTGCGATCAGCCGCTGGACATCATCCAAGCCATTCTCCTCTCGACGTTTTCCCGAACAGGATGTAGAATCCTCAATTTTACAGAAGTGGCAATCTCCTGTCAAACAAACGATCGAATTACTATGGGCTGGTCCCACGCGTGTTGAGATCACCGCGTACCGGGCAGCAGAGAGAACCGTGCTGCCCGGCAACAAGGCCAAGAGCGCGGAAGCCAGCCGACGCATGGCCACGTAGACGGCTGCATTGCACCCCGAATTTGTCTCGGACCGGCGACATCGTGAACCCAGTAGTCATGGCCTTATGACTGGAAGGCTTCAAAGGCTGCGTAGCTATCCAAATGCTCGCGGAAGAGATTGATCTTGTCGCCCTGGAAGCGAAAGTACCAGTGATAGCGATTGGAGTAGCGCTTTCCCGACCCTGTCACCGTTTCGCATGAGCCCTGCATCGACGCGTGGGTGCCGTCAGCCAAAGCTTGGCCGCAGGTGTAGTTGAAACCGTTGGGGAACATTTCGCGAAGCACGCCAGGCATTACTTCGAGAAATTGATTCCTGTCCACTTTTTGCGAGCTTCCGGGTGCAGAGGTGATGATTTCAAATTGAAAATCTGCTGCGATCATGTCGGCCAAGTCTGCTGTAGCATTTCGGTCAAGTGCTGCGATGAACTCGCGGATGCGCTCTTTCTGTCGATCTGGGTTCATTATTCTTTCCTTTCAGAACGTGATTTCACTTCCAGTGGTGATGACTTCGGGAAGCCGAGAGCCTCAATGAGCATCTCTTCTACCGTACGTTTGGCGGCTATCTCACAAAGTGCCGGTCGATGTGCCCAACGACTCAGGGTTCGGGGCTCAGTACACCGCGACGAGGCGCCCCGTAACTTCCCCATTGGCGAGCCGGCGTATCCCGTCCGGGATACCTTCGAAGTCGGTGGGGGAGATTACTGGCTCGATGTCACCGGAAGCGATCCAAGCGAGCACAGCTTCCATATCCCTTTTGCTGCCTCCACCGCTGCCCACAAGGGTGACGTTCTTCGATACCAGTTGATAGGTGTCGATCGTCGCTTCCAAGCGGCCCATTCCAATCAAAACAACTCGTCCGCGCTCACGGACAGCACCGATCGCACCTGACGTAGTAGACCCGAACCCAGCGAAGTCAACGATGACGTCCAGCTCCAGGTCCGCCAATTCGGACACGTCGCGCACCACTCGGCGCGCACCGATCTCTCGAGCATCCTCCCACACGTCCTGGTTTACTTCGGCGACGTAAATCTCGGCACCGCTTAGCACAGCGATGCGCGCACCCATCCGTCCAAGCGCCCCGAACCCGATGATCCCAACGCGTAGCCCACTCTTAACCTGGCCAGCACCGACAATGCCCGCGTGGGCGGTCATCCCAGGTTCCGCGAACACAGCTCGCTCCAGCGCAACGCCATCGGGAATGCGAACCAGATTCTCGGCGCGCGCCACAACATACTGTCCGAATCCACCATTCCTCAGGTAGCCGTGGAGCTCCCCAATCGACCACACAACCACGCGGTCCCCCTTGGAGAACCCCGTGACATCTGAACCGAGAGCGATAACTTTACCCGCGATCTCATGGCCGGGGACGACGGGCACATTCATCATGCCAAGCCATTTGCTGTCTTCGAACAGCCCGACATCGGAGTGGCAGATACCACAGGCACCCACGGCGATGAGCACCTCCCCCGCTTTGGGTTCGGGGTTCGGTAAATCGACCAACTCGAGTGGGGCATCCGTATCGCTAAAGCGCCAGGCTTTCATCATTCTCTCCTTCTATTTCGGGCACAGCTCGTGCCGTGCAGACGCACCGAGAACGGCTCGCGTCTTATGACTTTCGGTAAAACTGATGCGCGAAGGTCTTAGCGAGATGCAGTTGGTTCGTTCCTCGACCACAACGAGCGGCACCGGTCTCCGACCGGTCGCAAGGAAGAACCAGCCATGTGCGATCACGCCCCCGCCGATTTGATTTTGCAAATCTGTGACGCGCTCAGCGCCCGCTGACTTTGCCAAAGAGTTGGGCTACGGGCGCCAGCACTGGGGGCCGCGCGGCGAACCATCCGACAACGATCAGCACGAGACCACCGAAGAATACCCAGAACCCAAACCAGTTCACGGCATCCTGCCCGCCGTACATGTGGTTAAGGTTGCGAAGGGCACCCGTCGCCATGACCAGAGTGACGTGCACGACAATGAAAACCACGAAGTAGAGCATCACTGGGAAATGCACCGCGCGCGCCCATTCGAGCGGGTAGAACTTATTCAACCTGGAAGCGTTCTTGGGCCAGAAGCCTGACATGCGTACACCGCTGATGGCGGCCAGCGGTGCAGCAATGAAGATAGTCAGGAAGTAGGCGAGCACCTGCAGGCTGTTGTAGTTGACCCATCCGTTCTCGGTCGGCCAGTCCAAGGATACGTACTGTAGCGCTGCCGAGCCAGCGTTCGGAATGACATCCCAGCCGGTAGGAACAACCCGCATCCACTGGCCAGTCGCGAAGAGCAGGACGACGAAGACAAGGCCGTTGATCAGCCACAAGAGGTCAAGGGACTGATGAAACCACAGCGAAAGGCTGACCTTGCCTCCGCCATTCATGGACCATCGAGGCGTCCAGAACACGCGTGGACGCTTATCTGTGCGCACCTGCCATCCGGTACGGATGATCAGCACCATGAAGAACGTATTGAAGTAATGCTGCCAACCCAGCCAGCCGGGAATCCCCACCGACGCAGTATCCGGCAGACGCGACTCCCCCGGATAAGTTGTCAGGAAATCCTGTACATCATCAAGCGAGACGAACCATCGTGCTGCAAGCACGAGCGCTGCCATGGCAACAAGCATCCCACCGCCACCTAGAAGGCCCGACCGCCACCACTGAACACCTGTGCGGGATCTGCGGCGCTTCGGCTCGGATGGCGGGGCCTTACTGCTCGACGATGGCGCCGGCAACACACCCAAGGTAGGCATTCCCGGCTTGTGCGGTACCGCTGGCACGGCATCGACGGATTCTGTTGGAGCCGCAGCAGGGTGGTCGAAGACGGTCTTCGGCGCTTGGGGGGCCAGCAAGGGCGACGCATTAGGCTTCGGTGCGGATCCCATCGCGGGCTCGCCGTCGACAGCTCGCGGGAGCCCCCGACGCAGCGGTGTCGGACCGGCGACCGGTTCACTGACTGACCCCTGGACGGCCTCGACTACCGAAGACGGTTTCGGTGCCGGTTTGTCTGCGATCGCTGAATTTGTCTCGAGTAATCCCGGAATTTCGGGGATGACGTGGGGTACGGAAGGCCAGGGTTCGCCTCCGGAAACGCGTGGGAGCCCGCGGCGGGGGGCAAGGACTGCCGAGCCGGTGGTCGACACAACAGCGGTCGATGAAATACCGACGGGGGAGTCTACCGACGCCGCGGAACCTGCCGCCAAGCGTTCAAAAGGCTCTTCAGCCCCCGCATTCCCCTCGGCCTGGCCGCGCTCAGGAGCCGACACAGAGATAGGCCATGGCTCACCACCCAGGCGCCGTCGCAGACCACGGCGTGTAACTCCCCTATACATCCCCATGGGCTCTAGACCTTCCGCGCTTGCAAAGCCGCGATCAATTGCGGCACTACGGTGAATACGTCGCCGACGACACCGAAATCCGCAATCTCGAAAATGGGTGCCTCCTCATCCTTGTTGATCGCGATGATAGTCTTGGCTGTCTGCATTCCCGCCTTGTGCTGGACCGCCCCCGATATACCCAGTGCGACATAAAGCTGGGGCGACACCGAGACACCGGTCTGGCCCACCTGATGTGCTTGCGGCACGTAACCCGCGTCAACAGCGGCCCGCGACGCGCCGACCGCGGCACCAAGGGCGTCGGCCAATTGATCCACGAGCACAAACTGTTCCTTCGAACCCAGTCCCCGACCACCCGACACTACGGAGACCGCTCCCCGTAATTCCGGGCGGGACGTGGCGACCACCGCGATGTCCACCGAACCGATCGACGCCGAGCGCCGCCCCGATGGCTGCACCACAAGTTGCTCCGCAGCCGGTGGCATTGCCTCGGCCCGCGCCTCAATGGCGCCTTGGCGTACCGTAATTACAGGCGTACCCCAAGTGGCCGCAGACTCGACGTTGTAGGCGCCCCCATACACCGAATGTTGGATGACGATCCCCTCTGCGTCTCGTGCAAGACCGACGGCATCCACGGCGAGCGTCGACCGGGTGCGTGCTGCATATCGGGCGGCTACATCGCGTCCTTCAATCGAGTTGGACACGAGGATGGCGTCGGGACGAACCAGGCCTGCCGCAGCCACCAGTGCGTCGACCAGGGGTACGGTGAGTCCGGCGCCAATAGGGGCGACCAAGACTGAAGCCGCACCCAACGCCGCGGCGTCCGAGGCAAGCTCGGTCCCGTCGGCCACAATCAGCGCTATTGGGGTGCCGACAACGGCGGCGGCCCCAAGCAACGCTGCACTGGAACGGGCGAGCTCGCCCGTCGGCGTCACATCGAGATACACCAGGATCGCATCTTCCGCGTATGCAACCATTTCGATCTCCTTAAGTCAACTGGTTCTGGATGAGAAAATCCGCAAGCTGCTCGCCCGCGTCGCCCATGTCGACAATCTTCGTGCCCCCGGCGCGCGGAGGCTTCTCCGATAGGGCAATCACAATCGACCGGGATGCTTCTGGATCTTCCGCACTGACGCCGAGATCCTTCAGCGACAACGTCTCGATGGGTTTCTTCTTGGCGGACATGATGTCCTTGAAGCTCGGGAATCGCGCCTCCGGCAGGGCCTCAGTGATGGAGATTACCGCCGGCATTTCGGCGGACACCTGCAGGGACGCGCCGTCTGAGGCACGCAGGCCGGACACCGCACCTTCTGATATGGCAACCGAGCTCAACGACGAGAGCTGTGGCGTATCCAACAACTCGGCAATCATGGCAGCGATCACGCCACCCGAACCGTCTGTGGACTGATTTCCCGCGATCACCAGATCGAACCCGATTCGGGTGAGTGCTGCCGCGAGTACCTCAGCTGTCAGCCCCAGGTCGGCCCCCGTTAGCGCATCGTCGACCACCTGAACGGCGGAGGCCGCCCCCATCGCCAAAGCCTTCCGCACCGTGGCAGTTGCCCCCGACGGAGTCATGGAAAGCACCACTACCTCAGTCCCTGCATTCTTTCTTGCATAGCTCAACGCGACCTCGAGCGAACGCTCACAGACTTCGTCCATGACCATTTCCACTGTGTCACGATCAGCCAGTCCCGTCTCCAGATTTAGCTTTCGATCCCCATAGGTATCCGGGACGTCCTTGACCAAGACGACGATCTTCATATGCGCTCCCAACTTTGGCTAGAAACATAGTCTACCAAACGCTTGTTTGCTAAACAAGCATAGCGGACTGGTTCAGCAGATCGAGTTTCCCCCGTCGGCCACAATCGTGGTACCGACGACGTAACTGGAAAGCTCAGATGCTAGCCAGACAACAACGTTTGCGATCTCATCCGGCGTTCCGAAACGGCCAGCAGGGATTGAGGCAGCCATGTCAGATCGTATTTCGGCGGTGGTAGACGACGAGAGCATCGGCGTGTCGGTCATGCCAGGAGCTACGGCGTTGACGCGAAGCCCACTCTGGGCGTAATCAAGGGCGGCAGACTTAACGAATCCAAGCACAGCATGCTTGCTCGCGACATAGGCGGCGAGCCCCGGTGCGCCTACGACGCCAAGTCCCGATGCTGTCGCAATAAAGGACGCGCTTCCCGATTTCACGAGTTCGGGTACCGCCGCCTGAAATGTCACGAACAGACCTGTCAGGTTGACCTCGAGCACACGCCTCCACAGATTCAGCGGGATATCGCCGGCAACTGAGGCTGGCTGGGAAACTCCAGCGTTTGCATGGACGACGTCAAGTTTTCCGAACTCGGCTACAGCAAAGGCAACGACCGCCCCGACGTCGTCAGGATTGGTTACGTCTCCTCGCATGTATCGGGACGAGCCCGGCCGAAGGATATTGGCAAGGCGACAGGTTTCCGCGAGGGCGTCCTCGTCCACGTCGCAGCCCACTAGGTTCGCTCCGTGCTCCACCAGTGCGAGCATGGAAGCGCGCCCGATTCCCTCACCCGCACCGGTAACGAGCGCAACTCGTCCAGTCAACAGGTTCGACGTCATAGCTTCTCCATTCGTTTCAATCGACACTCGACTTTTCAGGTTCGCGTTTGACTGCGATGATGCCGCCTGACCCGTCGCAACCCACCACGACGGAACCGTCCGGAGCAATGGCCAGGTCGGCGAAGGGAAGCCATGGACCGGGAGCGAGCCCCGGGAGTCCGGCGACAATGGTCTCGCCCACTCCAGCGGCGGGTCCGACAGGGACGTTATTCGCGATTACCGAGCTCGGTATACGACCACTGAGCGCTACATGATGCAGCTCCCGCGTTTGGCGATCGATCACGTATGCGTCGTCGCCGGAAGCGGCGACGCCGTGAGGTTCACCAAGGCCCGTTAGCAGCAATTTCGAGGACCCGTCCGGATTGAAATATCGTAGTTGTCCTGACCCTGACTCGGACACAATCACTCCCCCATCCTCAGTCACCGCGACGCCCATAGGGCGCGCAAGGCCCGTTGCGAGAACGGCCACGCCGGTAGTATCGACTCGCAGGATCTCACCGCTCTCCGATGCCGCGGCGATTATCGCACCGTCTCGGGTGCTGGTGATTCCCATCAGCCCATTGATTCCTTTTGCCAGAAACTGCGCGTCGCTTCCCGGACGGTAGACCGCTATGCCGCCGGCTGTCGTTCCGAGGGCGAGCCGTCCGTCGCTGAGATACGTGACTGAACGCAAGACCCCTGGAAAACCAGGGATACTTACAGATGCTGGTCGATCGATGACGCCATCTTGTCTCAAGACCGCGTAACTCAGAGCGTCTGCAGCACAGATTGTGCCGTCTGGTGCGACGTCGATCCCGAACGGACCCACGAGACCAGGACTGATAAGGACCGCCGACGCGCCGTCGTGGTCTATTCCGACTATGCTCCCGTTGAGCTGATTGGATACGAACAGCCAGCCGTCCCTGCGGAACGCCAAGTTGTCGGTTCCTTGCGGCAGGGATGCCACGACGACGGTTGAACCCGACCGCGGGTCCACCCGCAGCACATCGCCTCCAGCCAGTGATGCATAGAGTTCGCCCTCAGGGCTGAACTTGACCGCGGTTGGACTGCTTAATCCGGAGGCTACGCGCTCGGGTGAACCTGCGTCGATGCCAACTTTCCACAGCTCCCCTGCGAAGACCGATGGGTAGTAAAGGTGGTAGTCGGGTCCCACCGCTAAGCCGTTGGGCCAATCGACGCCCTCGGCGATCACCCTTCGCTCACGTCCGTCGGGGTAGAGTTCCATGATGCGTCCGCCCGGACGAAACTCATCGACGAATACCCTGTCACCATGGGTCGTCACGCCGTTGGCCGACGGCACGTCGGCATCCAGAACGCTAACCTCACCGCCTGGATGCCGCATACTGACCCTTCCGAGAGCAAACTCGGTGACGTACATCGTGCCGTCCGCGCCGAACGCGAGGTCGTCAGGACACTCGATGGGGTCGTCAGAACGACTGATGTTCCGCACACTCCCGTCACGAGTGTTGATCGCACTTATCTCGCTTCCATGCCCTTCAGCGACATAGAGGTCTCCATCCGGCCCGAACACCAGTCCATTTGCACCGACCAGCGAGCTTGGAGGAGCGACCTGCGTCCAAGACCATCCCGGAGCCACCCCGAGTTGGTCGACGACATGTCCCCCATATCGGGTCGTAGTTTCATTCATCCGGCTTCGCCCCCTGACCGGCAAGGCTAGCGCTTGGCGATCGGTGCGTGCGGGGCCATGAGCTTCTGAAAATCCCCGGGCATTTCGCCCCAGAGGTTACCGCCGCGAGGGTCCTCGACGCTCCAGTGGCGTGGCTTCCATCCATCTCCGGCGATCTTCTGCATGTCCGCGTATACCTCTACGAGCAACCCATCGGGTGCTACATGGTAGCTCGCGATGTTGTCCCCACCACCATGCCGTCCAAGTCCCCACATGTATCCGAGACCCGAGCGCGCGAGTTGGTCGCCCAAGCGTCCGAGGTCAGCCGTGCCGGGTACTTCCATGGCGTAGTGGTGAACGCCCTCGATCGGTCCGCGTCCAACCGCAATCGTGTGATGCTCAAGGTGGCACCGCAGGAAGCCGATGTAGGGATCTTCGGGTGTCCCGATCCAGTCGGACGCCTTGAATCCGAATACGTCGATAAGGAATTCGACCAACCCTTTAACATCCTGGGTCCACATGAACGCGTGTGCCAGCCGGTGTGTCATGACCCCCTTGGGTTGGTAGTCGCGTTCGACCTGTTCCATCTCCACATAGGTGTCGATGACGTGTCCAGTGGGTGCGATAATGCGCAGAAGTTCCGGAATTCCGGGCTCACTGGTAACAGAAGAGTCAATCGTCGCCCCGATCGCGATGGCTCGCGCACGGATCTCGTCCAGTGCAGCTTGATCCTGGGCGATGAGACCGATGTGGTCGAACTCCGGTCCCTCGGATCCGCCAATGAACTCCATGATGTGGTGGTTGCACTGCGGCCAAACGGAGGGGTAGGGGCTTCCTTGAGTTACGTACGCGGTATCTCCGATGCGCTCAACTTCGAGCATCCCGAGTACTTCCGTGACGTATTTGACAGAGACATCGACGTCCGGGACGCGGAAGGCGATATGTCCGATGTCGGCGATAAGCATGAGCAGTTACTCCTATTGGTTTTAGACGGTATCCGTAGCCGAACCGGCGACAGGGTTGAATGGTTGGTCGGTGTAGGCCAGTTGGCGCTGAATGAATCCTGCTATCCCAGCGAGGGCCCTGACGAGGTTTTCGCTCTCGGGAGCGAGACCCCGATTGAGGAAGATATGCGGCGCGTCGGGGTAGATCGCGAGTTCCACGATCCCGCCAGCTTTGGCGTAAGCGCCAGCGAAGGCTACCTGACGGTCTGTCGAAACGCCTCCCATATCGTCGGCATCGCCATGAATGAGAAGCAATGGCGGAGTGGCGATGTCCGTGCGCGAAGAGACGATGTGCAACGGACTCAGCGCAGTGACCTCCTTCACGCCTCCGAAGTATTCGTGCAAGCCGTAGAAGTCAGGTTCACCCACCTCGATACCGGGAGCAGCTTCGGTGACATTCGCGTCCACCATCATGTCGACCAGGTCGACTGGGGATCCGGAGCAGACGATGTACGCGAGACTGGCATCGACCGAATCCGCATTGGGAAGAGTCGTTGCCGTAAAGGGTGCCTCGTGCCCCAACATTGCGTTGATAAGAACGTTGTGTGCACCGCTGGAGACCCCCAGGGCACCGACACCCTCGGCATTTGCGTTGAACTCTGCGGCGTGTGCCTTGAACCATCGGATGCCGAAATTGACGTCGCTGAATGTAGCCGGATAGGGGGCATAAGGACCATCGACGCGGGTGAATGTCGACGTCGGGGGCGCTTGGCGGAAATCGAGCGATACGACCACGATGCCATGCGAGGCGAGTTCGAGATCGATAGGACGCTGTCGTGTGCGACTGAAAAGACGCCACCCGCCGCCGTGGACGTCGATGAGCATGGGAAACGGACCCTGGCCCCGCGGCTGGAAGACCGTAGCGACGAGGGTCACTCCGTCCACATTGAGGTATTCGACGTCGCGGCTGTCGACTTCGAACATCGCGGTCGGATCGTAGTAGAGCGCAGACTTCAGATTGGACATAAGCTTTTGTCTCCTTCGTAGTGTCGAATAACTTTTGGCGGCTAGCCGGCGTGCGCTGCTTCGTGCACCGCTTGTTCGTGCGATCCACTCAGCTGCCGGCGCAGCTCGCCGACGACGACAGCCGCGTCCTCGATCTCGTGCATAACTCCGAAGACGTAGAAATCCGGCCGAGCGAGAATTCCCACGATGCGGTGTTCGTCGAAGTAGGCGGCATACGATCCGTCGACGTCGACTGCCACGCCGTTTCTCTCTACGTCACCGACACCGACGACGGAGCAGTTAATCGCCTCGAGAAACGCACGGTCCTCGTCCGAGAAGCTTCTGGAGACGTCCGCGTCCCGCACGATGAGTTGGAACCCCCAGCCAAAGACGTCGTCAAATTTTCCTTCACGCCCACCAAAGGACACACGTCCTTGGGGGGCGAGCTGGCCCACTGCCGGTTCAATGTCATGCTTGAAGAGGATTCCCTCATCGATGTCGGCGGCTGGTGGCGGCGGCGGCAACACAGCTCCATCAAGCAAGTCCTTGTCACGTTTTCGAGCCTTCACCGGATCCAATTCCATCGCCCAAGCTCCGATTTGCTCGGATACGGCAACCACCTCGCTGACCTGCGGAAAGCGCTCGACGAAGTACATGTCGAGCAATGAAGGATCGCTCGCGCCGCGCAGAACAAGATCAAGTTTCCACGAAAGATTCACCGCGTCGCGCAATCCGGAACAGGCTCCCTGGGCAAGGAACGGCGTCATGGTGTGGGCGGCGTCCCCCGCCAGCAGAACCCGCCCCTTCCTCCACGTGCGGGCGAGTCTGCTCTCAAAGGGAAAGAGCACCGTCCGGTAGATCTCGACATCGTCCCGCGTCAATCCATGCACGCGCTCAAGCACCTCATAGCCAGCATCGAAGCCCATCCGCTCGTCGTGCGCGCTCGCCGGGTCGGCGTAGAACTCGAATCGAAGCCGTCGGTCACCAATGGGGATAACCGCGAACGCCCGGCCCTCGGGTGCCGCCATGATAACCGACTCCCGCATGTCTTCCGACAGGCCCCAGAATTTCGGCAGAGTACGTTTGCGCACGGCGTCGACGCAGATCCAGGCACTGCGAAAATCGGAGCCCTCCCTCGCGATGCCAGCGGCTTCCCGGACGGCGCTTCGTGCTCCGTCCGCGCCGATAAGGTATTTTGCCTGGAGAGTCATGGTGTCTGCGGGATCATTGGACCCGGTCTGCCGCGCTTCGACCGTGACACCATCTTCGCTTTGGGTCCAAGACTGCACTTCCCATCCTTGGTAGACGGTAGCGCCGTGCTCACGGGCCGCCGCGTCCATGGCGTCCTCGATATGCGGCTGATACATCGAAATATGGCTCGGGTAACCGCTGGTGGTGATGCGATCGTGATCCATCTTCAAAATGAGTTGCTCGTCCTCATTCAGGAGCAGGGTGCGCCTAAGTTGGTGCGAGTCACGAAGTGCCTCATCGATGTTGCCGGCAGCCTGGACGATCCTCGCGGACTCGCCGTCGATGGTGCATAGCCGGGGAAGGCCATACAGGGAGGGCCACCTTTCTATGACACAAACACGATGACCAAGCCGAGAGAGCAAAGATGCAAAAGCCTGCCCGGTCGGACCGTAGCCAGAGACGATAACGTCAAAGGTTTCCATATGTGCGCTTCCTCCACGGAGCTAGACACCGATGTCTTTTGTAGTTTCGCGAGAGCGGGAAATACCGGCTCATCAAACGACTGGTTGTTAGATTAGCATCAAAATTACGACAGTTCCATACTTTGCCGACCTTGGGCCTTTATATGGCCCTATCCTTCTTCGCCGAGCAACTCCCCTCCCGATTCCAGCATCGTGTGGCTAAGCCTCAGCGGCGTAGAAATCAGCGATTCGGAGCCCGGACAGCGTCCAGAGCAACGCGAATATCCTGTGGCACCTCGCCCAGAAGTGCGGGTTCGGCAATTGCGAACGCAATCGGGTCGGATTCAAAGACCGCTTTGAGGACACGAACGACGTCGTCGTCCTTGAAGCTGGAAAAGTAGCGGAGCGGGCCACCCAGCCAACGCGGGAATCCGAATCCTTCCGTTAAAGCGATGTCGATGTCGCTGGCCCGGTCAGCGACGCCGGCCCGCAGCACGACCGCCGCCGCGCACACCATAGATCCGAGCACCCGCAACTGGATGTCCCGGGCAGCTATCGCCCGCGGAGTAATTCCCTTTTCAGCACGAGCCGCATCTATGATGGCCGCGACTTGTGAATCGGGGGTCCCTCGAGCCGCACCGTCCGCATAGCTATACCACCCTGCACCCGTCTTCTTGCCGAAGCGGCCGAGTTCGCAGAGTGTATCGGGAACTACGACATAGCGCTGAAGAGGGTCGCGGGTCGCCGCGAGGCGCTTCCGGCGCGCCCAGGCGATATCAAGGCCGGACATATCGCCAACCGCGAAAGGACCTATCGGGAGGCCAAAGTCGCGCATCGCTGCATCGATTTCCTGCGGATTCGCACCTTCCTCCATCAAGAACTCGACTTGACAGCGGTAGTCTGCATACACGCGATTGGCAACGAACCCGTCACCCACACGCGCTGGAATCACCGTCTTTCCTAGTTTGCGCGCCAACCCCGCGAGTACTTCGATGGTCTCCGCACTCGACGACGCCGTGCGCACCACCTCGATCAACGGGTTACGATCAGCCGGGTTGAAGAAATGGAACCCGGCGAACCGCTCCGGACGATTGAGAACACTGGCAATCTGATCGAGGTCGAGATAGGACGTATTACTGGCGAATATAGCTTCATCGGATACCAGTGGTTCCAGATCCGTGAAGAACTGCCGCTTAACTTGCATGTCCTCGAAGATCGCATCAATAACGACGTCCGAATCGGCGAGATCCTGCAGCCGGTCCGTAGTCACAATCGCGCTCGTTGCACCAACTCGCTCCAGGGCAGTCGCATTTAGATCGAAAACGATAACGGAAAATCCGCAAGCGTTAAGGAGCCGCGCAACCGCCGCACCCATAGTGCCCGCCCCGGCCACTGCGATCCGATCGATTCTCCGTTCACTCGTCGAGGCGCGCAGGCTCCTGACGGCCGTCCGCTTGGCGAAGAACAAGTAGCGAAGATTCGCTGCCTCATCAGTACGTCGAAGTCTGTCGAAAATCGCACGCTCTTCCAAAAGCGCCTCGTCCGGTCCCAGAGTTAGGCCGCGGCGCACCATGGCGATGGCTTCGAGCACATTCGGCCGTGCGCGCGTTGCAGCGCGTTGAGCCGCGTCTTCTATCACCGCCGGATCGAACGCGGGAACAGGTAGGTCTCGAACCCGCCGCTTAGTGCCCATGGTGGATGCATATTCGATGGCGGTATCGCGCAGCCTGCGAGGCTCTACGACCCGGTCGAGGATACCCAGTTCTTTTGCCTCCCTGGCGTCAACCCGCCGCCCAGATCCGACGAGATCAATCGCAGAGGCAGGCCCGATGAGACGTCCAGCCCGGACGGTACCTCCAGCTCCGGGGATTATGCCGAGTGTCACCTCGGGGAATCCCACTATCGCACTAGTGTCCCCTATGCGTGCGTCACAGGCGAGCGCGAGCTCGAGCCCTCCGCCAAGTGCAAACCCGTTGATTGACGCGACAACGGGCACCGGCATCGCCTCGATAAGGGTGATAACAGCCGTCAGCTGCGGTTCCTCGATTGGATGATCAAGCTCACCGATGTCTGACCCCGCATAGAAGTGGCGTCCCGACGATTCAATGACCACGCCGTCGAGGTCCGCAACAGCCGCAGCGCTGAGAAGAGCGTCCCGAAGGTCGCGGCGGAGAATTGCGTCTCCAGTATTCATGGGCGGATTATTTAGTGTCAGGATCGCTGTCGACCCAGACCACGAGGTTTCAACGGGCATGATGTACTTTCCAGATGTTGAGCACCGTGCAGATCTGCCGCGGGCTAGGGAGTTCAACTTAGTCAGAGGATCGCCATCGCATTCGCAGGCGAACTGACCCCTCCGCTGAGATGCAGGGGTACAGAGACGAAGAGGAATTCCCATCGCCCCAGGCGCTTGCACATTTCGCTAAGCGTTTCCAAGTCAAGTAGCTCGAACATTGACATTCCGAGTGCGGGCAGCAGACGACGGTGCAGAGAACCAATATCACGGGCGCCGGGCGCGCACTCCACAGCGGGGTTGTCTGCTCCCACCGCGGCGATTCGGTGATCCCACAGCCACGCAGCCATGGCCTCATCTGCTCTCAGGCCGTTCCAGCTCGAGGGGGGCCTCCGATTGGACGCCGGCAGCTGCAGATACCCTGGCGCCCACCCCGTCCGAATGAGCAGAACATCGCCTGATTGGATCTCGACCCCCTGCGCATCGGCCACGTCGTTGAGCAATTTGGTGTCGTACATACGCCCGTCGAATGGTGTGAGGCCTTCCCCGCCATCGCTTTCAGCGATATCCAGTAGGACACCGCGAGCTGCGATACCTCGCGATGCGACATGCTGGATACCGATTCGCTCGCGGGCTTCTGCGAGTTCAAGGAGTCCGCCGAAGTACCCGAACTCACGGGCACGAACATGCGCAAGGCCGTCGAGTTGAGAAGAGGCCTGCGGGTTGAACGAATCAATCAGGTCCTCGGCCTCATTACCGGTCGGCTGCAGCACTGTATGGCCAATGGGCGCCCGCCCGAACAGCGGTGGATCGAAGGCGTTGATGGGGAGGTTCAGAGGGATTGTAGCGCCGGCCGAGACGAGCTTGCCCGCCCGTACGATGTCCTCCGGTTCAACGAACGAAAGCGTCCCCATGGGCGAGGACAAAACGTCCCAGGAATGCCTGATGTCGAGTCCCCCAAGTTTCGGAAGGTCCGAATAGGGTGGCAGTATGTTCACTGCGCGTCTTCGATATCAGGCAGACCGTCGTCACGGAACCGCTGGATCGCGCCCTTGAGACCAAGTTCTTTGATCCAGGCTTGGGCGAGAGCCACCTCCGGAGTGAGGTGAAGCAGTGCATCGGTCTCAGCACCCGTCCGCGCATAGCTCAACAGTCCGTCCATTTCGGCCGCTCGATTGATCGCCTCCTTTTTTAGCCGGAGGAGGTTACCCGGCGTCCTTGCAATCGAATAGGCCAACTCGCGCACGTAAGTCTCGAGTTGATCGGCGGGGACTGCCTCGGTGGCCCAACCCCAATCCACGGCCTGCGTGCCCGAGATGCGTCGACCTGCATCGAAGGACATCAGCTTCGCGCGTTTCGGTCCCACCAGGTGCACCCAGAGAGGGGAAAGATATCCGCCACCGATCGGCAGGGAGGGAGATGACTGAATCGATGCGTCATCGGCGACGATCGTTATGTCGCATAAGGATGCCAATTGGGTGCCGCCGCCAATGCAGTGCCCGTGGATTGCCGCGATGACCGGCTGCTCGTGGCGCCAGATTCGGGTCCATAATTCGATATTGGACAGCAGCCTGTCGCGGTCACCCACGGGCCCGCGTGCTGAGGCGTACCCTATCTCTTCGGAATCTGGGGACACGTCGTAGCCGGCGCAGAAGGCACGTCCGGCGCCGCGTATGACCACTACCCGATTCTTCGTACCCCGCAGGCTCTGCAGCGCACTGTCGAGATCGGTCAACAGTTGATCGTTCATCGCGTTGAGACGTTGTGGCCGGTTGAGTGTGATCCACGCAACTGGGCCATCGTGCTCTAGAAGTATGCATTCATATGACACAGGTGACTCGCAAAGGTCGGAACCCGTCTCCGGGTTGAGATGGTGCCCTTGACTGAGTCGCATAATAGAGCCAGTCGGAGTCGGGCCAAGGTGGCCACAACAGGCAGTAAGAAGGGGAACAAGAATTACACCCTTCAGGTTCACAGTTCATCGGCATTAAGAACTAATCAAACAACCGATTGGTATTATCGTAAAAAGGTAATGCTTGACCGTCAACGGTCCGGGTCCTGCCACGAAGGCCTACAGAGATTAGCGATCGGGGTCTGTTCGGGGTCGCTCGTGGATTCAGCAACCCCGAACGCGTAGTTCACGGACAGTTGCGTAATCCACCGACAATCTCTTGTGCCGTGAGCATATGGCGCAGGTAGTAGTGCAGACCCATCTCCCAGGTGAACCCCAGTGCACCGTGCACTTGGAGGACGAGTTCGGCCGCATCAATACAGCGCTTGACGACGAACTCCGTAGTCTGCCGTACGCCTTCAGTGGTCCGACTTGCTCGAATGACTGCGGTGTCAGCCTCTTCTACGGCGATCAACGCATCTGCCAGATGATGTTTGACTGCCTGGAACGAGCCGATAGGTCGACCGAACTGCTGGCGTTCCTTCGCGAAGGTGACACCGAGTTCAAGCATTCGCCTCGCAGCTCCAACTGAGCTGGCTGCATAGACGACGGCGAGCTCCCGAGCTGCAGTTTCCGAGAAATCAGTCAGGATCACATCCACTTCCAGACCACGAGCACAAAGATCCAGTCCGGCTGGGCGACCTTCCGGAATTTCAATGAGTTGACCAGAATCGCCGCCAAGGGCTGTAACCACACGCAGGCCTGCGAACTGTCCAAATGGGACATACCGCTGCTTTCCAGGCCCGAGGGTCGAAGTGGGTAACGCGAAGGACACGGGACCGTCCCAACTTCGGGCTATCTCCGAGTGACGTTTAGCGATCACAGTTTCCAGGTACGGTAAGGGGATCAGGCGAGTTCCCCATACTTGAGCGATGGCGACAATATCTCGCAGTTGAGCTCCTTCCCCATCGTCAAGGATCCCAACGAGGTCCCACCCCCCTTCCTCAAGCGCGTTCCACGACAAAGGCGATTCGCCTTCGGCGTAGGCGGTGATGCTTGTTCCAGCGGTGGCCCGTTCGATGATGTCGCTTATCGCCTCAGACGCAAGCTCGCCAATTTCTCCGGCCTTTGTATCAATGAGAACGTTCATCGCGGCAGCCCCAAAACTCGTTCCGAAATGAGGTTACGCTGAATCTCATTCGTGCCTGAGTAAATTGATACAGCCTTCGACTCGAAAAACTGGTAGCGCCAATGCTCCCTGTCGGCAGGAACGTGAGCCTCGAAACCCACCCGCGCCACGACTTGCCATAGCTCGCTCCATAGAACCTTGAGGACTGATACTGCCCGCGCGAATGCCTCACCACCCATGCCCTCAAGATCAATCACCTTGGCAAGATGCCAGCGTAGAGTCTCGGTGCGCTCGTCCAGTTCCTGCAGTGCGTTCGCCAATTCCGGCCGATCGCCGCAGGTGCGGAACAGCAGGTCCAAATCGGATCTGATTTCGACATACCGGGCAGCAGCCTCGGAGCCACCCCGTTCATCACCGAGCAACTCCATGGCTATTTTCCACCCGTCACCTTCATTCCCCACACGATCTCGTTCCGCAACAAATACGCCGTCGAAGTGTGTCTCTGCGAAGTGGATGGCGCCGGAAATCTGCCGGATGTCGTTGATGGACACGCCCGGTGCGCGCATGTCCACAAGGAACATGCTCAGGTTCTTGTAGCGCGGTGCATCGGGATCAGTGACTGCCAGAACAAATATTCGGTCGGCGTGCTGGGCAAACGTGGTCCAGGTCTTGCGCCCGGTGATTCGATAGCCGTCACCGTCTCGCACTGCGCGGGTCCGCACGCCAGCAAGGTCAGATCCGGCGTCCGGCTCGGAGAAGCCTTGGCACCACAATTCCTCCCCGCGCAACAAGGGCGGAAGATAGCGTTCCTTCTGCCAGTCGGTTCCGCTGCGAACCACCATGGGGGCAACAAGCGTTTTGCCAACGCGCGAGAAGCCGTCGGGAGCCTGCGCCTTGGCTGCAAGCACGTGAAATATCACGTCCTCGGCCAGACCTAGGCCCTGGCCACCAAAATCTTTGGGAAAAGCTATCCCCGCAAATCCTCCGCGCCACAGCTGAAGGTCCCACTCGCGCCGGATTGCATCTGATTCCTCGCCGCTGAGAGCACCTCGGGACTCCCGCCACTCAACGGGCACCGCAGTCTGCAGCCATTCCTCGGCACGCAGCGCAAAATCGCTTAAGTCCGCGTCGCCTGCACAGACATCATTATTCACGGTCGTCATGGTGCCACCTTTCGCTTACAGCCAGGCCCGCGAACACTTGGTTACTCGCGAGCTCTACAAATCGATCGTTTGTTTGGTAGCATACCGTATTGCAGGCCCAAGCTGGCAAGTGGGCGGACTTTATCTTCGATCGGGAGGCGATCGGGGTACATGATGGTTGCATTCGACCAACATGCTGCTTGACGCGGAAATCGGATCATCGCATTCGTTCGATCGCTTTCACACCAGGACCAATGCTCGGAGGGCAACGATGACCACCACACAGACACTCCTTAACCCCGCCGCATACAACCTCGGCTCTCTCGTGCGAATTGGTGCTCAACGGGCGCCTAACCGCATTGCGATCCGCATGCTGGATGGAATCGGCGTCACTTACGCCGAGCTCGATGACAACACCAACCGCATTGCGAACGCGATGCTGGGCGCGGGCATTTCGTCCGGGGATCGTGTAGCGATCTGGATGGAAAATGACATCCGCTATATGGAGGCATATTTGGCCTGCCTGAAGGCCGGTATGGTGGTCGTCCAATGCAATGTGCGGCACACATCCTTCGAGGCACAACACATGCTCGACGATTCCGGAGCAGTCGCTCTCTTCATCGACGACAGTACGGCAGAGCGGGTCGAGGCACTCGAAAACCGCGACTCCATTCGGCTGACGGTGACGACAGGGGCCAATCGCGATGCCGCCACACGCGGGTACGAGGGATTTCGCGCTTCCGGACAGCCGACCCCTCCAACGCCAATCAGCCCTGCTCCCGACGACCTGGCTGTTCTGGCCTACACAAGCGGCACCACAGGTCTCGCTAAGGGAGCCAGGTTGACCCATCGTTCACTTCGCTCGATCGTCCAAACTAATCAAGTCGCAAACCGCTACAGCATCGGCAGCACCCAGATATTTGCGCTGTCACTATCGTCATCCGCGGGTATTCCCGCCCATGTGTTGCCCCATCTGGCAGTAGGTGGCACGACGATCCTCATGAGCAATTTCGACACACCGCGACTCGTTGATGCGATCGATCGGCACCACGCGACATTCACTACTCTGCCTGGTCCGCCGATCGTCGACTTCTGCACCATTGTTCGCGAGCAAGGGCTAACGCTGCCATCGCTGCAGAGTCTGCTCCACGGCACGGCCAAGGCACCAGAGGAACACCTGGAACTCCTCGTGGACGCCATCGGCCCCCGCTTGGTCGAGGGGTGGGGCATGACGGAAAACTCGGGAGGACTCGTGGCTGCCACATCGGCGTTGGACTACTCAGAGCGCCGACCAGGAATCTTCTCATCGACCGGCCGATCCGTACCGGAGACCGTCGTCCGACTCATCGACGAACACGGAAACAAGCTCCCTCACGACGGCAGTTCCGTCGGTCAGCTGATCGTCCGCTCCGGCTCTCTTGCTGACGGGTACTGGAACAACGAAGAGGCGTCAGCGAAGGCATTTCGCAATGGCTGGTATCACACTGGCGACGTCGGCAGAATCGACGAGGAGGGGTACATCGAAGTACTGGACCGTCGCACCGATCTCATCATCTCCGGCGGCATGAACATTTATCCGAGCGAGATCGAGCGTGTCCTGCTTCAGATTCCGGGCGTCATCGAATGCGCCGTCGTCGGCGTCCACCACGAGAAGTGGGGTTCCACACCCGTCGCATACGTCGTTCGGGCTTCGGACGTATCGCCGTCTCTGGGCGAACTCGAGGCTGTTTGCAGACGGCAGCTCGCCTCCTACAAGCAGCCAAGTCGAATCGAGTTCACGTCGGCTCTCCCCCGAAATGTTGGCGGGAAGGTCATGCGCCATCGACTCCGGTAGAAACCAGCACTAACAACATAACCTGACGGCGACCCCCGAGCAGCTGACACGCGTTCGGCTGGCCTCTGCCTGAGTGGTCCACCCCGTAAGTCAGCCCTGGTGCTGGCTTGCGACAATCATGAGGAGAGCAGTCATGCGACTTGCAACGATCAGGCTAGAAGGCAGCACCGCGGCAGCCCGAGTAGAGAACGGGCTATATTACGTACTCCCGTACTCGGACGTTCGAAGCGTCCTGGAATCGAGCGGGGACTGGCGGAAGACCGCAGAGACCGACATAGGTCTCGTGCTCGATGAACACCAGGTGGATCTCGCGCCTGTTGTACCGAATCCGGAGAAGATCATCTGCGTCGGCCTGAACTATCAAGACCACGCAGCCGAGACTGGACAAATGATCCCGGAATTCCCCACCCTCTTCGCCAAGTACTCGCGGAGCCTCATCGGCGCGTTCGATGAGCTGGTGCTTCCCGATGCTTCCGACGCGGTCGACTGGGAAATTGAGCTCGGCATCGTCGTTGGCCGGCAGGTACGCAGTGCCCCCCCGGAAAAGAGTTGGGATGCCATCGCCGGGTATACAGTCGTCAACGACGTCTCTATGCGCGACTGGCAAGTTCGAACGTCGCAGTATCTTCAGGGAAAGACTTTCGAGTCGTCGACTCCGATCGGACCACACCTCGTATCGCCGGACGAAATCGACCACGCACGTGACTTGGAAGTGCGATGTGACGTCGACGGGGATGTCGTGCAGAAGTCGAGCACCTCAAAGCTGATTTTCAACCCCGCAGAGATCGTGTCATACATCAGTCAATTCATTACGCTCGTCCCCGGTGATGTTATCGCTACGGGAACACCCGGTGGAATCGGAGCTGCGCGCAATCCCGCCCGCTTCTTGGAAGCGGGCCAGCGTCTCACCTCCACCATCGACGGCATTGGTTCGCTCTCCAACCCCTGCACCCGCAATATTGGACAGAACAGAAAGGTATAGCAGTGTTCATCACAGCTCTAAGACTCATTTCCCGCGTCGACCGGACCCGGCTCTGCCCCTCCCCCGGATCCCAGCCGTTCGGGCTGTCATGAGCATCCACACGGTAAGCGGTACCGCCGAGGAAGCATCAATTGGCTTCACCCTCATGCATGAACATCTGTTCATGCTGTCAGTGGGCATGTACGAGCGATGGCCGCACCTCCTTGACCGCGATGCTGCCGTCGCGGCCGTTGCAGCCAAGGTCTCTCGGGCGAAAAGTCTCGGTGTGAAGACGATCGTGGACATGACAACGCCCAACATGGGACGGGATCTGTCGCTGTTGACGGAAGTTGCCCGCCTCACCGATGTGAACATCGTCGCCGCTACCGGGGCGCACCCTCACGAACCGCTGCCGCTCTATCTGCAGGGAGTGGTTGGAGATGCTGCGGATGGTATCGATCCAGACCGGCTGGCCGATCTGTTCGTTCACGACATCGAAGTGGGCATGGATGGAACCGAGATCAAAGCGGGAATCATCAAGACCGGCTCCGACCCAGTTGTGGACGAAAACAACACACGGCTTTTGTTGGCGGCGGCGCGCGCTCATCTGCGCACGGGTGCTCCGATCTGTACCCACACTCACGCGGGCAACCAGGTGGGTCTCCAGCAACAGGACGTCTTTGCCAACGCAGGTGTCGATCTCCGTCACGTGATAATCGGACACTGCGGCGACAGTACGGACCTGAGTTATCTCACAGCTCTGGCAGACCGGGGCTCGTATCTCGGGATGGACAGGTTCGGCTACACCATGCCAGGACGTGCCACTTTGACAACCTCCCAACGCGTAGAGGTTGTGGCCGAGCTCTGTCGCCTCGGCTACGCATCCAAGATGGTGCTTTCCAGTGATTCAGTCACCTGGAGCGATGTCATCTCAGGTGACTACTTCGCCGAGCATCTTCCGGATTGGAACTTGGCGTACGTGCCGAACACCGTTATCGATCACCTGAAGGAAGCGGGAATCTCTGACGACGATCTGTACCAGATGACGCATATGAACCCCGCAACGGTTCTCTCGGGCGGACGGGGCGGTTCCTAGAGCGGGACTACATTTCCCGCGATGGGGCACACCTCATGGGGCACAAGGCTGGCCCAGTATCGCCTGCGGCTGCTACCAACCACTAAGGAGACCAGGAATGACCGTCCAAGAGCTGGAACCCATCGAAATTAGAGTCCACGACAGGGCCTCAATGGACCGTTGCCTCGCCGCTGCGGTCGACCAGATGATCGACAGCGCCAAGGGGCAACGGACGCATGGCATCCTACTGACCCGGCTTGGCGATGGGCACTTCATTGTCGCTTTCAGCAGTGCAGTCCCCTTTGGCCACACGGACCAACTCGATCTCCGACACCAAACCGCCTAGTGGACTTGCCGACACGCTTCCTGTACTTCGAACTATTCGGGCTCAGGGCCGCTCTGTCGGGACCACCGCGGGTGCAATTCCGACGACGGCGAGGTGCGCAGGCTCTTCCAGGCCCGTTATGCGCTCTCGACCGCGGGCTCGTTCCTACGATCCGTCACCTGCGGGCACTTCCGCCAACTGGATGCGGTCGACTCCAGGTTCTGCTGAACCTGGCCGGCCCGGGCCCCCTCGGCTTCAGGCCGGCACGGGCGGATATACACTGGTGGAGGTGGACGCCACGATCGTCGAAGTCCACGAATACCAGAAGCGGGGCTCGGGCTACGGATATTCCGGAGCGCTCGGGCTGAACGCGCTCCTTTGGTCCCGATTCGGCGTTCTAAGGACGCACCGCGGCCAAAGCCGGCGCCGTGATTTCCATCGCAGCCTCATAGACCCACCATCACACGGCCGATCGCGGGAACAGCCCAGGACGCCTGCAAACCCATCCAGTACAGGGACGCGGTCTTCGACGAAAATGCTGACCGGTGGCTCTCCACTGGTCAGCATCGCTGAAACCCTCGCTTCCTCCGTCGGGATCTTCTGCCACCGCACGGACCATCGGACCCGGAGAAGGCCTTCTGGACCACCTTCAGCCAGGACTCCACCCCTTGCCTCTGATGCCGCCGGAACGAAGCCCATCGGAAACATCACCTATTTGCGCACCCGTGAGGCCTGACGCTACCTGACCACCGTCATCGACCTGCACACCCGCATGGTCATCGGCTGGACTATGACCGACCACAACCGTGCCTCCCTTACCCGGACGCGCTAAGAAATGGCCAGTAACACCTGACTCTGATGCTGATGCCACTTCCCGCAGCGAATACAGTCTCGCCAGCCGCTAGGCCGCCCGACGGGCGACCGAGCGCTACTTCCGAGGTCTTCGATGACCGCAGGCCGCCCCACACCAACAACGACGGCGGGGCACCCGCCGGGAACAGCAACAGCCAACTACAACAGATGAACTGTTAAGAACAGACACCCCAGCCATGCACTCGGCGCGCCTGGCACACCCGCCAGTCGTCTAGGGCACGAGAATGGCGCGTCCAACGACCCGCCCGCGGTGAAGATCGTCCAGCGCATCAAGAGCGGCATCGAGCGGATACTCCGAGGTGTGAAGGGTGACGAGACCCTTGGCCGTAAGAGTCATCAGCTCGACCAGGTCTGTGTAGGTGCCGACCAGATTCCCTACCACGCTGATTTCTTTCGAGATGACCTCGATGGTCGGTAGCTCGATTGCCCCGCCATAGCCGATCACGTAATGCGATCCCTGGTTGCGCAGCAGCTGCGGAGAAATCTTCTCTGCGCCCGACTCCCCGACGTAGTCGAACACGACATGCGCCCCGCCCTCGGTGATATCCCGCACTCCATTCCTCACCGCGTCGTCCGTTGTGGCGAGGATCGTATGGTGGGCCCCCAGTGTCCTCGCCAGCTCAAGAGCCGATTCACTCCGATCCACTACGGTGATCTCGGTGCTAGTGATCGCAGCCAGAGCCTGCACCCCGATGTGGCCCAGCCCACCGGCGCCGAACACAACGGCGTGCGAGCCGGGGAATAGCCCGGGGGCGGCTTTTCTCACCGCATGGTAGGCCGTTAGGCCGGCATCCGCCAAGGCCGCCACCTTGCTGGGGGTGAGCGAAGGGTCCAACTTGACCACTGCCCGGGCGTTTGTCCGGATCAGCTCGGCCATACCGCCGTCTGCGTTGATGCCGGGGAAGCTTGCACGCTCGCAATGCGAGTCCTGTCCGATGCGGCATGAGGCGCAGAGCCCGCAGGTCACGAGCGGATGCAGAATCACCAGGTCTCCCGGCTTTACATTGTCGACGGCGCTGCCCACCTCCCGCACCCAACCGGCGTTCTCATGCCCGAGGGTATATGGCAGATCGGGTTTCTGGATCTCTGCCCATTGACCCTCGATGATGTGTAGATCCGTGCGGCAGACGCCTGCCGCGCCAATCTCGACGATCACATCCCAGGGACCAGAGACCGTTGGCTCGTCGATCTCATCCATCGAGGGTGCTTGCTGATATCTGTGGAGACGAAGCGCCTTCATTTTCCTACCTCACTGTCGATCACGTGGTGACCACGCTAACAAACAAGTGGTTGGTTGGCTAGCGGGGGCTTGCCACCCGCCCTTCCGGAGCAAGCGCCCCTTTGACGGGTCCAGTTTTGAACCAATCTGGGGCCACATTTCAGGATATAGCCGGGCATGTCTTCAGATGTGCCTTGCAGTATCAAACATATGATTGGTAGATTGCCTTTGACATGCAGTATTCAATACCGCGACGCAGCTGTCGCGGGATAGAGAACGAGGGTCGAGATGTACTCCAAAGACGGGGAAGATTATTTCGTAGTGGACTCCCATGTCCACATGTGGGATGGCTCGGACGAGAACCAGCGGAACATTCACGGAGCGGAGTTCATTGAGTGCTTCTACGCCTACCACCGAAACCTCTCTCCCGAGGAGTACGTGTGGGATTTCCGCAAGTATCAGAAGTACACCGAACAGAATTTCATGACAGACATCTTCGAAAATGGTTACGTCGATCACGCGATTTTCAACCCGGCGGCACTCCCAGCGTTCTACAAGAACGGATTCAGTCGCGACCTTGCTCAGGACATGGCTCGCCGGTCGCCGGAGCGCCTCACCTACAACCATAATTTCGATCCTCGATTTGGTGAGGCAGGGCTTGGCCGTTTGGAGGACGCCGCCCACGAGTTCGGTCTAAAGGGCGTCAAGGTTTATACGGCGGAGTGGCATGGTGAGAGCCGCGGGTTCAAGATGAGCGACCGCGAAACCTACCGCTATCTGGAGAAGTGCCAGGAGCTCGGGATCAAGAACATCCACGTTCACAAGGGACCGACAATAAAGCCACTCGACCGCGACTCGTTCGACGTCGCTGACATCGACTACTGCGCCACTGATTTCCCGGATCTGAACTTCATCGTCGAGCACGTCGGCCTTCCCAGACTCGAGGATTTCTGTTGGATCGCGACGCAGGAGACCAATGTCTATGGAGGACTCGCAGTCGCGATGCCCTTCATCCATACCCGACCGCGTTACTGGGCTCAGATCATCGGCGAGCTCCTCTACTGGATCGGTGAGGACAAGATCCTGTTCGGTTCCGACTATGCCCTCTGGCAGCCCAAGTGGCTGGTGGAGAAGTTCGTCGACTTCCAGATTCCGGAAGATATGCAGGGCGAATACGGCGAGATCACGGTGGCACAGAAGAAGAAGATTCTGGGCCTCAACGCCGCCGCACTCTATCCGCACATAGAGGTGCCCGAGCACCTCCGCTTGAATCCCGCAACGACCGAAGCCGAACCCGTGGGCGCGCTGGAAAAATGACCGCGACAAGCACGCGTTTTGGCTTGATCGAAGACCGAGCATGGCGGGCACTTTCCACCGTCACTGACCCGGAACTGGATGAGCCGCTCACGACCCTCGGATTCGTCGGGAAGGTAGAGACGGACGGCAGGGTCGTCACAGCCACCCTCAGACTACCGACGGCCTTCTGCTCCCCTAACTTCGCGTTCATGATGGCGGCCGATTCCGCTGATGCCTTGCGGACGGAGTTTCCCGAAATGTCCACTCGGGTTGAGCTTGAGGGTAATGCTGACTCCGAGCGCATCAACTCGGCTGTGGCCGCGGGAGTCGGATTTGCCGACGCCTACCCGGACGAAGCATCAAGCGGCCTGGACGACCTTCGCGCCATCTTCCGATCGAAGGCCCACCTCGCATCCCTTGAGCGCGTGATCGCGAGACTCGTATCCATTTATGCGGTCGTCCCAGAATTGCTGCCGTCGATTCGGCTCAAGGATGTGCCGCCTATGCAGGAACGAGAAGCTCTGGTGCGGCGCCGAAGCGATCTCGGGATCAGCATAGACGACAACGCGTTCCTCCTCGTCAACGCCGATGGTTCCCCCTGGGACACCACCGACCTGGCAGTTCAAATAAGGTTCGCCAAGGCAACACGAATCTCAATCGAGGGAAACGCCCACTTCTGTCGCGGTCTACTACGCACTCGGTATAACGAGCCTACACACGCCTGAGCCCATAGGCCCGTGAAGGGTTTGTCCTCCCGTTGGTGTTGTCGGCTTCGACCTTGCCATTCGTGGTTGTCAACTTCAACTTTAAACTGACCGCTGGCAGCAGAACGGAAGGACGGCTTCTCCAAGATTGATTCGCTACGAGCATCTATTAGCTTGGAGCCGATCTTGGCGTCCTTTGCCCGGGAAGGAATCAGGCACCAGCGGGCTATCAGCAGACGCCTGTCGATTGTGCCCTCATCCAAACGCTCTGCCACGATCGGCACGTTTCTGGGTCGGTGCCACGTTCCAGCTCCGCCGTGGTGGGGTGCCTTCAATTTCCTTTGCCTCGAAGTGGCTCAGAAGGTCACTCGTTTGCTTTGGACATCACGTATCTGCCGCATATGAGCCCATTCTGCCCACAAAACCGTCAAACCTGGACCGGCCGTCACACTCACGTCTTCTGTGTCCCGAGCTCCCTGCCTCAAGGGCTAGCGAGAAGCAGGGGACACGGAATCTAATACTTCCCCTGGATGTCACTAAGGTCGAGAACCCGGATCAGGTGAAGAATCTGATCCGGGTTCTCTTCCCCTAAATGGGAAATGCAGTAGATAAGCATAAATACCGGAGCCGTAGTGACCTACGTTGTGCTCACGACTTGGATACTTTTGCCTTCTCTGGAGCATCCGGAATGTGAGCACTTTCGGAGGCTAACAGGTCGTTTGAGGCATTTGCTGCCGTGAATGCGGATTCTATTGCACCGTCAATCCAACCGGCCCATCCGGACGCCAGATCAGAATTGGCGAAGTGAACGCGCCCGTGAGGTACTTGAAGCTGGTTGGAGTATTTCATGACCTGGCCCGGCCGGTAGGCCATCCACGTTCCCAAAGAGAACTCGTCCTTGTTCCAGTCGTGCGAGTCCAGTGCGAGGACCGTTGCTTCAGGGAGGAATTGGCGCACGGCGTTGGTAACGGCATCCATGTCTGTTGCGTCAATGTCTGCTTCCGCACTGGCGAAGCAGCACAGGTAGGTCCCGTCATCGGTTGTGTATTCCGACGCAATCCACTTGAACGTAGTGTCCATCCCGATGCCGTAAAAGTCCTTTTCCAACTTGGGCACGAGTGCCCAGACTTTTACGGACTGCCCTGCCTGCTTCTCGGTGGCCATGGCCCGGTGGGCTTGGGGCAGTTCGGGTACGAAGTTGATTCGTTCCCAGGTGTTGACAGGAGCAGTTACGATGACGGACCTTGCGAGGATTGTCTGGCCATCTTGGGTGAGGACCCGCACTTGCGAATCTTCGTCCACGATCGATTCCACTGCAGAGCCGTACCGCACGTCAGCATTCGCTTCGTGGAGGATGTGCTCAATAAGATTCTTCGTTCCTCCCACAAATTTGTCGGACAACAGGGTGTACCACCCCACGGAGCTTCCGAAACCGCTCACCCAGGAAATAGCGTGAAGGGCTGAAAGCTCTTGAGGGTAAGCCCCGAAGTAGAACGTAGGCCACGCAAGAAGGAAGTCCCGCGTCTTGGCCGGGACGTTGAGGGCGTCGACGTATGCCGAGAATGGGATGTCCAAGTCTTCCAGGCCAGTCTGCCCGAGGGGTGCTTCGTAAAAGCGGATTCGTTCGGCATCCTTGTCAATCTGTACGATGGCATGCTCCAGCGCCGCCCATTCGTCGGCTGGGATCGGAAATCCAGTGTTCAGCATCTCGCCGTCGAGGCCCCAGCCAAAGCTTGATGCTACCGGGCTTTGAAAGGTCTGTACCTTATAGCGTTCCAACTCCGCCTGCACGAACTTCTGCTGGTCGGGGGCAATCCAGGTTCCGCCGATTTCGACTCCCTGATCTGTTCCCTTGAACTTCCTGTACCAGGTACGCCCGCCGAGGCGGTCGCGCCCTTCGAGCACAAGCACGGATTTCCCATCAGCCCTTGATTCGCGGGCTGCGATTCGCCAGCGAATGGATAGCAGCACAGGGGCCAGCACGATTCGGTGCTAGCGTCAGGCCGCACTACACCTCAACCTGTCGTCAGATCCCCTCCGAAATAGCGTCAGACTAGCGCGCATGTCGCCGATATCTGGGCGGCTTACGCCCAAGGCCATAGACCCTAAGCTGACAAGTCGACCGCGACGAAAGGTAGCTGACGAAAGGTAGCTAAAGCCTCGCCGCCCACCGTCGCTCGGATGCAACTGCTAACAAGACATGGGACCAAGTGCCGACCCCAGCCTCTGAGCTTTGGCGCTTAGTCATGCCGCCGATGACCGCACGCGGAATGAACACGTGAAAGCAAGAAAGCGAGCAAACCGTGGCCACCAACAAAGCAGACTTAAACGTGCACACTGTACCCACCACCTTTGGCCGGACAAACACGACGAGTCGGCAGGCGGCAGGAAGCATCGTTGAACCGGATCCGGAAAAACTCTTCAAAAATTTCCGTGAAAGTCATGTCATCGGCACACGCGACAACCATGAAGCAGTGAACGGCCAACAGCAACCACCGCAACACCCGCAAAGGAGGGCTGAATGACCCCAAAACCCAGCTGGCGGAGCGCCCACCAGCCAAGGCACTGAACCCGCTCCCCCACCCAAAACTGAACAGGCCGAACCCAGCGGCCAGGCACCACCCGGGACCTCAAAACAGAGGGAAATGTCAAGCTTTGTACACACATTAAAGCAAAAACCCCTCTGACGAGGGGTCATGCCGTGCCCGAGGTGGGACTCAAACTGCATTCAAGGCCTTGGCAACACTGGGAACACCTGAAACATCGCCAATCCGAGCCAGTCCGGCCAACGTACGACTGAGACCGAAGCCCAAAGTGTGGACATTGATGCTCCTATTGTTGTCAACGGTTGTTGAGCCACGCGGCCGCGCAGGTTACCGTGGCCGCCGCTCCGGCCTCAAGGGTCGCTCCTGCGATCGCTGCGCGACGGCCATGCGGCCGCCCTTGACCCCGGGGCTTGCGCGGCCATGGTCAGGCAGGCAGCACGCGGGCCAACCCGGGATCCGGCATGTGCACGGTTGCCGGGGACTGGCAGTTGAGCCAGGTTTCGTAGCGTTGGTGGAAGTCGTTGTCGTGGGTGAGTCCGCGTTCGAGGCGGGACAGTGCGGTGGGCCAGACGTGGAGGGCGTCGGCGGCTTGCTGAAGGGTCAGCTGCTTGGTCGTGCGTACCGTCCGGAGTGTTCCGGCGTCGGGGCCGGGTCGCGGGTGGAGGAGTTGGTCGTAGATTTCCCGGGCGACGTAGCGCTTGAGGCAGCGCATGATTTCCTTGGTGCTCTTGCCTTCCTGGTGTCGCCTGGCCACATAGGCCCTGGTCCTGGCGTCGTATCTCATCCGCACGAGGACCACGCGGTGGATGGCTTTGTTGGCCTGCCGGTCGCCGCCGCGGCTGAGCCGGTGACGGGCGGTCTTTCCCGATGATGCGGGGATCGGGGCGACGCCGACCAGTGCGGCGAACTTCGCTTCGGAGCTCACGCGTTCGGGGTTGTCTCCCACCGTTACGAGGAGCTGGCTGGCGACGTCGGTGCCCGCCCTGGAGATCGCGGAGCATCGGTGCGTGGAGGGCGAGGATGGCGTCGAGTTCGGCGTCGATCAGTGCCAGTTCCTGGTGCAGGTGCCGGTAGCGGACGGCGAGGCGTTTGAGCACGGTCGCGGTGCTGGTGAGTGGCTCGGAGGCCGGTCCGGCGGGCCGGGTCTTTTCCAGCGCGGCCATCAAAGCGGGACTGGTCATGGCCCGGTATCTGGCGCGGATCGTTTCCGGTGCGGTCACCAGGATCGCCTTGACCTGGGCCATCACGGCGACCCGGGCGCGCATTGCGGTGGCGCGCTCGGCGCGCAGTACCCGCAGCGATTCCACGGCTCCGTCCCGGGATTTCGGGGTGGCGCCGGCGTGGCCGGACAATACCGATTCGGCGGCCTGATAGGCGTCGAGCGGGTCGGATTTTCCCTGCAGCCGGCGGGCCTGCCGGTTCGGGCGCATCACCTCGACGACGTGAATGCCCTCGCGGACGAGTACGCGTGAGAGTTCGGCACCGTAGCTGCCGGTCCCTTCCACGCCGGCGGCGAGGACCGGACCGAACTCTGCGATGAACTCGATGATGCCCTGGTAGCGGGACCCCGCGGCAGGGAATTGCCTGTCGGCCAGGTGCCGGCCGGTGTCGGTGATGAGGGCGACGTGGTGGGTACCGGCGTGGGTGTCGATCCCGGCGATGACTTCCAGATGTTCGTTTGCCATGATGAAACTGCCCTGACCTTTGCATGCGATGAGAAAAGGGCACGCCGGCCGGGTGGGCAGACAAGACAGTAATGGGACTCTTCGGAACAGGCTCCTATAAGGTCATGTCCACCTGGCCGCCGCGTTTAGTGCGGTCGTGTCGCGGCGGACAGATCAATGTCAAGACAAACCCCTCACAGGGCGTCAGCCACACTTAGAGCCACGCCGCGACACAACCAATTTCATCATTACTGTCCACACTTCCTTTTTGCCCCATTCACGTGACTCTTGAGACCGGCCGCACTCCCCCAGCCGCGCGAGCAGTGGCCACATCACCGGAAGCAAGCTCGACTATGCGGAGTCCCCTCCGGATGGCGATGCCGGGTCCTTCCGCAAACGTTCTCAGCCCTGCACTTGATGCTGCAGACTGCGGAGGTCCAGTTCAATTTCGCGGCCGTTAACGTGCACCACCATCTTTGCGTCTTCTACGCCCGCGGCTGACAAATAGTCCATAAGCGTTGACAGAAGCATGTCTTCGCGGCGCTCTGTCTTCGAAACAACACTCTGATCTATTCCAAGCCTCTGGGCCAAGTCATCCTGTGTCAGTTCTGCGGCCTTGCGAATTGTGGCTAGGTTAAGGGCGTAAATACGGTCCTCGCGTGCGGAAGCTTCCCGAATTTCGGCTACGCGTTCTGTCATACCCGGCTTTGCCAGGATACGTCCGAGCCGGTCATCGCCCTTCCTAAATGTCTTCCTCACCATTTTCATCAACCTCCCCTTCTCTGATCCATTGATCGATTATTTGGTCAGCTCTGCTTCCCACACTGTCGTAGAAGACATCGCCCATGTTGGCTTTATCACCTGAAAACAGGGCCACCACCGCTGTGTTCTCATCGGGTGGAAACCAGACGATCAATCGGACGGCGATCCCGTGATGGTACGGGTGAGAAACCCGCCATACTTGGTACCTCTTCGCCTGACGCACCGTTTTGAGTGTCGGAGTCTCTTCGGCGGGTGGTGCGCTCAGGCGCCGCAGATAGTCCATCTCTGCGGCTACATATTCGAATACAGCCTTAGCCCTCTCATCACCGCTTTCGGCCTCCTCTTCGAGTCGGTCCAGCTGCTCGTCAAAGCTGTCCGGCCAGAAAAGTTCCATAGGCAATTATGACTTTGAAGGCATATGCATTGCAAGTCATTCAAAGAGCCATCTCCGAAGGCACAACTCGCACTGTCAGCCGGTATAAAGGGACTACATCTTTGGTCAGCCCATCGCCCTCCTTCTGAAGGAGGGGCCGCTATTGGCCCGAAGGTTCACCTGGGAGAGCCGCACCACTTGGACCGGGACAAGCGGGTCATCACCAGTATACTGACCTTCCGTTATCGCTTACCTTCCGCGTCAGAACTAGCGGGCTCCCTGTGACTCGGCCCATAATGTCACCGCTCGCCGTTACCCTGACCTGTATGGAAGTCGAATTCGAGCCAGGCCGCCCGTTTGACGATGCCGCAAGTGACCTTATCTCTGATAGGGCTTTGACTTCGGCCGGCTTCGCCCAGCGGGTGAAAGCGCTTGCGACGACGGCACCGCTGCATGATCTTGACGCCCGCAAGGCCCAAGTACAGTCAGCCGACTACACCGTGTACCAGATGGCCGAGCTCGCGCTGCACGCCATCGACCTAGTCACCATCGCGATGGACTTCGACACCGGTGCCCGCCCCGTGTCCGTGCTGAAAGATCTGGCCGCCGGTGTCACCGCACAAGCTCCAGACCGCGCACTCGCGGAACATCAGCGTGTTGCGAGCTGGGTGCTGGAGAACCTCCTCAACGTCGGATCTACTGACCGCGGGTTCCGCACCGTATATGGCCTGACCGGGCCGGGCGGGTACGAGCGCCGCACCTTCGACTTCAAGCTGCTTGAGGAGACGCGCGGCCTCGACGGGGACCTCTACCTGCGCGCGTCGAACGAAGCTGTGAATGTCCTCGTCGGCGCGCTCGAGGTTGACCTCGAAGCCGCGCATATAGCTGCCGACGTCCGCCTGGATATCCTCATAAAGCGTGGCCGGCTCAGCGAAGCACAAGCCGCGGCGCAAAACGCCCGCTACCGCACCATCCAGTACGGCGAGATGCTCCGGCAACGGCTCGAGGCCACCAGCCGTGATGTCCGTAACGTCGACTGGGCCCAGGCCATGCCGGCGTTTATCGACGAAGCCCTCGCCCACATCGAAGGCCGCTATCGGGCCGAAAACGCCATTCTGGTCAACCTCACCGAAGTCCGCGACACCGCCGACACCCCCGCCCGCAAGGCGCACGCAGCGCGTCTGGTCGACCTCGTAAGTGACTGCCTCCGCCGCCACGACCAGCTCCAAGCGGGCCTCCAGACCGCCGGCCGCCGGTTCCGTGCCGAACAGGACCGCCAGACCTTCGCCCCCGGACCGATCCGGGCCGCCCTTGACCTGCATGCCCAGCTGCTCCAGCCGGTGCTAACCCGTCCCGTCGCTGAAGCGGACGTGCCCCTGCTGCGCTTCTTCAGCCCTGCCGCCGGCCTCATCGTCCCGCACGCGCTGCGTCTGGTCGACCTCTTCGAAGGACTCATCACGCCGCCGGCCGAACGAGACCCCCTCGGCGGCCTCATCGAGGATCCCGAAATCGAGCTCGACGAGGAACCGCCGCGGTTCCCAGGCGCTAGCTACGAACATCTTGCATCCCTCCTGGATCTCGACCCCGCTGCGCCACAGCGCCTGTCCGGGCTGCTGGCCGACGCACGCGCACGTCAGTCCGAGGACCCCGACGCTGAAGACCTGCCGCTGCTGGTCGTGGTCCGAGTCCTTGCCCTGGCTGCGCAGGAGATCGGTGTCGCACGACGCCACCACGACGCAACTGTGCTAATCGCCCTTGATGACGGGACCGTGCTCCAGGACCCGGCGTTCGCCGGCGCCGATCTCCTGGTCGCCCGCGCCGAGGTCCTCCAGACCCGGTCCGGCGACACTCAACCTATCGTCCTCGAAACCGCCGACGGCAGCCACTGGGCCAGCGATGGGACCGAGACCATTGATGCCGGCCCCACGAACGTAAAACCGGAGGGGAACATGAACAGCAACATGATCCAGGAGAACGCACCATGAGCTCAACCGGTCAGACCACTGCCAGCTCCGTCGGGGCCGTCGCCGATGCCTCCCGTTTGGTGGCGTTTGCGTTGCGCCCCAAGCTGCGCCCAGCGCGCGACGAAACCTACGCCGAACTCGTCCGCCGGTTCCACCATGATGACGGGTTCGCCGAACTCGTCAAAGCCATTTGCCTGGGGCTGGATCTCGTCATCCTAGACGCGGACGACCGGCACGGTCTCGTCGTCGCCAGCAGCGAGGAAAGCGTCTTCGCAGTCCGGATGACTGGCTACGCCCGCCGCTCCGGTGGGGAAGGCAAGGCCGCAGAACGCGTCCTGCACGCACTCGCGCATCTCGGCGCCGCCACCCTGGCCTATCCTCGCCCCGCCGACCTTTCCAACCCTGCCTACGTGGGCCGCGTCACCGTCAACGGCGTCGAGGCGTTTGTCCGTGAAGCCTGCCGCCGCCTCAGTGAGGCCGCCGCCGAAGCCGGCGACGACGTCGATCCGTCAGCGGATACCCCCGATCTGGAAACAGCTTGGCGGGTTTACCAGCGCCGTGCCGCGACACCCGGCTCCGGCGACGGACGCCGGGTGGCGTCCTCGACCATCGGCATAGTTGGCAAAGCTCTCACCTTCCTGGCCGACCAAGGCATGCTTGTCAAGCGCAGCGAAGAGGACGGCGGCACCTACGCCACCACCAGCCGGTACCGCATCCAGGTTGCCGAGGCCGGCAGCCGCATGTTCGCCGAGCTACTCTCCCTCGGCATCACCGAGATCACCGACGGCACCGGAACGCTTACGCCCGTCGAGTGGACCGACCAGACGGTGAGCCAGCTGTGACCACCACATGTACTGCCACATCCATCGCGACGATCCGCAACATCCGCTCCGGGAGCTGAACGCCACCATGTACGAATTGAACCGAGCTCGCCTAGTTAGCATCGGCCCCCGCGGTGCCCGCTACTCCGATGTCACCATTGACCTGTCCGGCCTCGGGGAGCAAGTCCCTCCGCGGAGCCTGTTCGACGCCCTCACGCGGCGGCCTTCGCCTTTCTCGCTGCTGCTGCTGGAGAACGGCGGCGGCAAGTCGGTCCTGCTCAAGCTGCTGTTCAGCGTGGTGTTGCCCGGGCGCCGCAACACCGTCGGCGGCGCCTCGCTCGACAAGTTCGTCCTCGACGGCGACACCGGCCATGTAGCGCTGGAATGGATGCACGTGACCACCGGGGAACGGCTCGTGACCGCCAAGGTATACCAGCGGCGAACTCGCAGCGGTGACAAGTACCCGGTCGCCGAGGCCTGGTACTCCTTCCGGCCCAGCCAATCACTAGACCTCGAGACGCTTCCCGTCGCTCACGACGGGCACCGACGACGGCTCGAAGGGTTCCGCGAGGCCGTGCAGGAAGTAGACCGGCTCGAGGCGACCACCGAGCTAAATTGGCTCGGCGACGACCAGGGTCGGTGGCGCGCACACCTGCGCGAGCGCGGTATCGAACCGGACTTATTCGACATCCAGCGCCGGATGAACGTCGACGAGGGCGAAGCCGCCAAGGCGTTCAAGTACGCCTCCTCCAGGGAGTTTGTCGACTGGCTGCTGACGACCGTCACCGATCCCAAGGACGCCTCCTCGGTCGCCGAGACGTTCAGCCAGTGGGCAGCGAACCTCGCCGACCGCGAGCAGATGCTGCTAGAGCGCGACTTCCTCGAGGGGGTCATCGCTTGCCTGGACCCGCTCTCAGTCGCGTACATCGCCCACCAGGAGGCCGCACACGACGCGGCAGCCGCTCTCCGTGGCGCCGAAACCCTGGCCGTTGAGCTCGACCTGCGCCTGCGGTTCGAGCGGGAGAACGTGTCCCAGCTGTCCGCAGAATACGCAGCCGCACAGACGGCCGTCGTCACCCGGTCTACCGAGCGTGACGCCGCCCGCGCGCTCCTCAACGAGGTCCGCCGCCAGACGCTCCAGCTCGAGCTTGACGAAGCCGAGACGCAGGCGACAGACACCAAGGAGCAGCTCATTGCCGCCGACCTGGAGCTGCACGGATGGCAGACCATCGCCGCCATTGAGGAACGTGACCAAGCCATCGCGACCGCCGACGATCTGGCCAAGCAGGTCGCGGCCGCCGACGATGACGCCGCGCCCGCGCTGGCACGACGCGACGAAGCCGCTGGCCGGCTGCTTGCGAAGTACCTGGCCGAGGCCGATGCCAGTGACCGGGAGGCTTCCGACAACGACGCCCAAGTTGCCGCCGCCAAGCAGGCAGCGGCCGACGCCGATGCTGCCCGCAGCCGTGCGCTGGGGGCCGCCGCCGCCGCCAGTGAGCGGCACCGGGCGGCCGTCCAGACGGTTGGCGCGGCGACTGATAGGCTCACCGCCGAGGCCGCTGCCGGGCTGGTGCCAGCCGGGACCACGCCCGGGCAGGTGCCCAACGTCGTGGAGACCGCCCAAGGCGTCCACGCCACCATCGTCACGCGCCTCGCCGAGGCCAAGCACAAAGCCGCCGCCGCGGAAACGAAGGTGAAACGAGCCACGGGCGCGGTCAAGGAAGCCGAGAAGGAGCTCCGGACCAGAACCGCCGCCGCCGACAGCACCTCCCGTGACCTGCGCGCAGTCGAGGACGAGGCTACGCGACTGGGCCATCTCACCGTGCTCGCAGAGGCCGCCGGAGCAGAGTCCGCCCCCACCAAGGACAACAGACCGGAGTCCGGTGACGCGTTGAGCGTCGATGAGCTCGAGGAGTCATGCGACCGACTCCTTGCCCAGCTCGCCCGCGACATCGTGGACCACACCGAGCACCTCGATGAGTCGCGGACAGCCCAGCGCGAGGATGCACGGGTTGTCGAGGCGCTCGGCACGGGCGGGCTGCTCCCTCCGCGCGAAGAAGTCGAACGGGCATTGGAGGTCCTGGACGCCGCCAGCGTCGTCGCGCACGCCGGCTGGCGCTATCTGCACGAGGCCGTTCCGGCCGCACAGCGCATTGAGCTGATCGCCGAACACCCCGCCCTGGCTGACGGGGTGGTGGTCATCGACCGCGACCAGATGCCCGCAGCACGTCAGGCCCTGACCGAGGCGCGGCTGCTTCCGGCAGCGGCAGTCGCGGTCGGGTCCGGCGCCGATCTGCTCAGCATCAACGCCAGCATCTCAGAGGTCGACGCACCCGCCGTGCGGGACGGAGACGAGTGCTCGGACGTGTTCGTGGTAGACCCGACCCCGGCATTGTTCGACGAGGAGTCCGCCGCCCAGCGGCGCGAGGAACTGCGCGAGCAGATGACCCGCCGAGGCGAGCAGCTCCAGTTCGGCGCCGAGCAGCTGGGCATAGTAACCACCGCATGCAGCGACCTCGACCGATGGCGGAATTCGAACCCTCCGGGACACCTTGCCAAGCTCCGCGAGACTGCAGCCGACGCCGCCACTCGCGCAAGCGCCGCGCAGGAGCGTCTCGACGCTGCCGAGGGAGACCTGGAGACGGCCACTGCCGATCACGAGCGGGCGGATTCCGACGTCGAGCAGATAGCGGGCCAAGAGCGGCGCGCCTCAGAACGCGCTGCGAAGCTGGAGGGCCTCGCCTACCTCGTCGAGTCCGCCGCCCAGGTGCAGCAGCTCCTACCAGAGCACGAGGCAGAGGTCCACCGGCAAAACGCAGCCGCCAGCGACGCACTCGACCGCCGTGAACGTGCCCAGCAGACACAGGAGGAACACGCCCGTCTGGCTGAGCAGGCACGTGGGCAGGCTCGACGCCACCGGGCCGCCCGTGACGAAGTGCCCTCAACAAGCGGGCAGCCCTCGCAGGAAGTTCCGACGACGTCACTGGCTGACCTGCGGGCGGCAGCAGCCGCAGCCCAGCAGACCTACCTGGCCGCAGCCGTCGACGCCGACCTGCGCCGCCGCGCCGAGGAGGCCGCCGAGAAGGTCCAGTCAAAGCGCTCTGCGCTTGCCCTGCGCGACGCCGGGCACGTCGTCGAGGCCGAACGGCTCCGCGCGACACCAGCGGGTGCCGACCGTGCGTCGTGGAGCGTCGGCGCCGACAACGCACGCCGCGCCGTCTCGACGTTGCGGGCCGAAGCCGACCGCCTCGGCAAGCGCGCCGGGCAGCTGGAACAGGCGGTTCTGGATGCTTCTCCGACCGAGCCTGGCCGGCGATCGTGGACCAGCCTTGGCGAACAATGGCAGCCCACCAACCCCAGGCATGGCCGTGAGCTCCAGGTCGAAGCGCAGCAGGAGTCCCGGCAGGCTCAGCAGCGCCTCGACGAAGCGACCGGCATCGTCAGCAAGCTCGAGCAGCAGCGCCGGGCAGCTGACGACGCCGCCCGCGGCATCAACGAGGCGCTGCTGCCACTGGTCACCCTCCTGGGAGGAGTCCCTGAGGGTGTCCCAGCAGGCGTTGCTGCGACGGCGTACACCGCCGACGAGGCCGCTGCCCAGCAGGCTGCATCCGTCGCGGTCGACAGACTGCGTGACACCAAGGACCGGCTCGAGAGCTGCCGTAACGAGCTCGCGGACGCAGCCCAGGAGCTGGTCGCGTACGCCAGCCTGGCCCGGTATGAATCGCTGGCCACCCAGGCGCGGCGCAGCATACTGGAGTCGAACCGGAACACGCTCCCGGTACGTGCTGCCGAGTGGTCCATCTCTCTCCAGGCTCGACTGGCGACCCTGACCAGCGACCTGGAGAACGCCAACAGGCACCGCAAGACCATCGTCGACCGGCTCAGCGCGCTGGTCGACCAGGCCCTCAAGACCCTACGCCGGGCCACCAAACTGTCCCGGTTACCTGAGGACCTCGCTGAATGGGGCGGACGCCCGTTCCTGCGGATCGCGTTCAGCGAGCCGGACCGCACCGCGATCAGCGTGCGCGTCGGAGAGGTTGTCGACCGGGTCGCCAGTGAGTACGCTTCCCGCGCTGTCGGCACACAGTCCCGCAGTATGCGCCGCGACGGGATGGCGCTGTTGCTTAACGCCCTCAACGCCTCGGTTCCAACGGGGTTCACCGTAGACGTCCTCAAGCCAGACTCCGTGCTCCGCGACGAACGGGTCAGTATCGAGGAGATGAACGATGTGTTCTCGGGCGGGCAGGAGCTGACTGCAGCCATCGTCTTGTACTGCACTCTGGCTGCTCTCGCCGCGAACGAACGCGGCCAGATGCGGTCCAAGCACTCCGGCGTTCTCTTCCTCGACAACCCGATCGGGCGCGCGAACGCCTCCTACCTGATCGACCTGCAACAGTCCGTCGCCCGCTCTCTGGGTGTCCAATTGATCTACACGACAGGCATCTCCGATGACCGGGTGCTCGCCGCGTTCCCGCTGTGGGTGCGCCTGCGCAACGACGCCGACCTGCGCGCCGGGCTGAAGCACATTCGGGTCGCCGAGGTCATGCGCCGCAAGCTGCCAGCCCCATACTCTGACGGCGAACTTGCCGCCAATGGGGACCAGAACGGCGGTCCGTCCGCGCCAGGCACCGTCACCGCGACCCGTGTCCACCGCCACCCGGCCACTCCTGCCCGCGAAGTGCGCGACGCCGATGAGCCGATGGAGATGCCGTGACCGCTAGGGACAGTCGTCAACCCGGCCAGCCGGGAGATGGCACTGCAGTGCAACTGAGCCCGCGCGCCGTCCGGCTGGGGACCCTGCTTGAGCGTGTCACTGGGCGGACAGTAACCCTGACGGACCTGTGGCCCTTGTGGGCCACGGCCGACCCCGCTTCCGCCGGACGGCCCGACCGGCGGGCTGGGCTCGCGCAAGCCATCGAGCAGCTAGCGGCAGCCGGGCTGGTGACTCCATCGAAGAAGCAGGACATCCACGCCTGGCCACACCTGCCGTCCAGGCTCACGCTGGCGCCGCCGGCGCCCTCTGAGTCCGCGGCTGCACTCGCCCGCACCGTCGCTTGGCGCCCTGAACTTGCCTGGGTGCTGCGCACCCGCCTGACCTTGGGGCAGGTCGCCCAGCTCCGCCTGGTCAACAACTGGCTCCGAGACCACGGCCGCGAAGCCGACGTCATACCGCTGCGCGAGCGATCGCTGGAGGTTCTCGGGCACGAGAAGGCGCTCGATGGCCTCCTGACCACGAATGTGTTCGCGCCGGAACGGCTCAGCCTCACTCTGCTGCGAACGTTCCGCACCCACCCACCCCTGCCCGTCGTTCGAATCGGAGACGGGCCCGTACTGCTGGTGGTCGAGAACGACAACACCTTCCACAGCATTCGTACTGTTCTGGCGCCAAATCCGGGGCCCGTCGGCCACGTTGCATGGGGCGCCGGAGGCGCGTTCGAGGCTTCCGTGCGGTCGGTCGGCGACCTGCCCGGCCTGGAGCGTGTGCGGTACTTTGGCGATCTAGATGCCGCCGGATTGCGCATCCCTCGCAATACCGCCGAAACCGCGGCACGAGAGAGGCTGCCGCCCGTTACCCCGGCGCTCGATCTGTATCGCGCCCTGCTGGGCAGTGGCATACGCCAGGGCGGCCAGCCACCCCTCACCGCTGAACAGACTGGCGCCTTCGTCGGATGGCTTGAGGACGCAAGATTGATGCTGGAAGCCGCCGACATGCTGCGCTCCGGCATTCGGGTGCCGCAGGAGGCGCTCACACTCAGGTCTTTGGCCCGTGACCGCTACTGGCTGGACGCACTGTGACGTGAGAGGCGCCCGAGACCCGTTGGGAACGATGGCATCTCAGCGGCAGTCCTTGCGTTGTGGCGTGACTAGTCTTTCGGTTGGGCCCGACATAGCGCCGCGCCCGCTACCCTGATGGGATTGAGCCAAGGGCCCGCCGTGATCCCTATGCGAAAGATGCCAATCCCGTCACGTTGAACCACACCCAAACCTGACAGCCCGACGGTCTCGAGACAGCACAGCCCCGTCACCCTCGTCGCTGGAATGCAGCTGCTCACCAAGAACGAGACGAAGCGCCGGGACAGCACCATGGGTGCTTGCCTTGTCATGTCGCCGAATCCGGCGGGCGAAATGAACACATGAAGGCAAGAAAGAGAGCAGACCGTGGTCAGAAACAAAACAGACTTAAGTGTGCACAACGTGCACACCTCTCTTGGCCCGACAAAGCAAGTATTCGGCGCCGTGCTATGCCGGAAATCTCATGGCTGAAACCGACGAGATGGAAATCTGCGGAAGTCATGTCGTACCTAATCCCCTAGCCCATGAACAGGTGTAGGCCGCCCCAGACCTACCGGACAGAACCGAAAGAAGGAACTCGAATGACCGCAGCATAGAGCCAGCGGAGCGCCCACCAGCCAGGACGCCAACCCCGCTCCCACATCCAAACTGAACAGGCCGATTCCGGCGGCCAGGCACCAGCCGGAACAACAAGTCAGCGGGACTTGTCAACGTTTGTCAACAGTTAAAAGCAAAAACCCCTCTGACGAGGGGTTATGCCGTGCCCGAGGTGGGACTCGAACGCGATTCCCGGCCTTGATATTGCTGGGAAGTCGCGGAAACCTGCGGAATCCGGGCCAGCCCGGCGCTTGTACGAGGCAATCCGAGGCGAAAGGTGTGCACATTGTGCACACCCTCTTTTTCCATGGAACCAGTGCCACGCAGGACGTCCCAGACGGCGCAGCGGACGGGTAGCCGCCCCGAATCGAGGGCTAGATGTAGTGGAATTTCAAGGGCCGGACGGGGGCAAGAATCCTCCATAGTGCCACCTCCTTTCACACTTCTATGGTTCGCTCAAACACTCCCGACATGACTTAATCCGATAACTCCAACGACCGCTCTTTCACCGACGTCGGCCTGGACGTCTCTCTGACCAACTCACCAGTCACTACTAGGGTTCTGGAAATGCCCTTGATCGCGCTGCTGCGATCTGCTTCCTCATGTACAACAAGCAGAAAACATCGCACGCCTAACCTGGCTTGAGCTGCCCGATCTTGGTTGCCATGACATCCTCGAACGCCGAAACGCCACGGCGAAGCTGTTCCGGCAAACGACGCCGGTTTCGCCAGCAGAAACGGGACTGTCTGAATAACGGTGTGTGGGGTTCGGCCTGATCCGAAGGAGACGGCCGTGTCAGAATCCGCGACCGAGATGACAGGGATGATGATCGATCCTGTGACGGGAGAAATCATTGACCAGAAGGAGCTTGCGGAGCGGTTGCTCGCGCAGGCCAAGGAACAGGGCGTGAGCCTGGTGGGCCCTGGCGGACTACTGAACCAGCTCACGAAGAACGTCCTGGAAGCGGCACTGGACGCGGAACTGACCGAGCACCTCGGGCATGAGCATGGCCAGAAACCGGTCGCCGCGAACATGCGTAACGGCACGAGATCAAAAACCGTGCTGACCGAGATCGGCCCGGTTGAGATTGAGGTGCCCCGGGACCGGGACAGGTCATTTGAGCCGATGATCGTGCCGAAACGGAGACGGCTTTTGGACGGGATCGACGAGGTCGTGCTCTCGCTCTCGGCACGTGGGCTGACTACCGGGGAAATCGCCGCGCATTTCGAGGAGGTTTAGGGGCCAGAGTTTCTAAAGACACCATCAGCCGCATCACGGAGAAAGTCGCAGCCGAACTGGCCGAATGGTCCTCCCGGCCGCTGGATCCGGTTTATCCGGTGCTCTTCGTTGACGCGATCGTGGTCAAGGTCCGTGACGGGCAGGTACGCAATACCCCGTTCTATGTCGTCATGGGAGTAACCGCGAACGGGGAACGGGACATCCTGGGTATCTGGGCCGGTGACAGTGGCGAGGGTGCCCGGTTTTGGCTGCAGTTCTTCTCCGAGTTGAAGAACCGGGGTGTGGAAGATGTGTTGATCGCTGTCTGCGACGGGCTCAAGGGCCTTGCCGGAAGCGATCACGACCACATGGGAACGCACGATCGTGCAGCAATGCATCGTTCACCTGATCCGAAAAAGCTTCCGCTATGCCGGCCGCCAACACCGCGACGGCATCGTGAAGGCACTCAAACCCGTGTACACCGCCCCGTCCGAGCAGGCAGCCAAAGACCGGTTCGCTGAATTCACGGCAGAGTGGGGACAACGGTATCCGGCAATCGTGCGGCTTTGGGAGTGCTCCTGGGCGGAGTTCGTGCCGTTCCTGGAATACGACGTCGAGATCCGGAGGGTTATCTGCACGACGAACGCGATCGAATCGATCAACGCCCGCTACCGCAGGGCCGTGAGGGCCCGAGGTCACTTTCCGAACGAGAATGCTGCCCTGAAATGCCTGTATCTGGTCACCAGATCCCTTGATCCAACGGGCGGCGGAAGAGCACGCTGGACCATGAGGTGGAAGCCCGCGCTCAACGCGTTCGCCATAACGTTCGCCGGACGGTTCGAAAGAAGCATCAAACAATGAAAACCGCCGGAGCCCACACACCGTTTATCGGACAGTCCCGCTCTAATCGAAGTGATCGTGGGCCTAACCAACGCGAGAGTCGATGAGGATAGATCCGAGTAGCCTAAGGCGATCGCTATCGACTAACTGACGAAACGATAATTATCGGCATTCAGAGCACGGGAGTGGAAGCTGCTGCGTTAACTCGTCCTGAAGGATCTTTCTACGTTTTTCCACGTCAGCTGTAGGCCAATGCTTGCCTGCTTCAGATAGCGATCGGCATGCCGAGCGCATTGTCATTTGCAGTTCGTCCGAGCCAAGCTGCAGCGAGGAAGCCGGGGGCAGCCGGACAGGTAAATCCAACACAAGCCAGTTCCGGACGCGCTTACGTGTAATTATCTGGAGCTGCCATAACCAGACCAACCAGAAATGGGCCATCAGGTAGAAGCGCTATGGATGTGAAAATCATCAACGAATAAACTGAGCCACGGGCTAGGCGAGTCACTGAAACAGTGCCTCGCCTACTCGAATGTGGACAAGTCCTCGCTATCCCGGCCGCGACGCTAGCTACCGTCCCGCAGGTTGGAGGGTGGTTGCCTCGTCAGGTGGATCATGTCGAACGTCGCCACACAACTCCCGCCCAGTGGTGCTTGTGACAGGAACCCGACATGGACGTGGTTTGGCGTGCCCAACCTGAACAAGCGGACGAAGCTCCACATCTTGCCGTCGGCGGAGTAATGGAAGGCCCAGGCTGGCCCTATCCGGCTCACGCGGAGGTGGACCCATGGCTCTGCGACAACAGTCGAGTTGCCGTCGTCGGAATAGTTGTTTGTTACAACGCTGACCACCATCGCCTCGCCCTGGGGAGAATGCTCGAAACAGAGCTTGGCCCAGTGGTCTTGATCCACCCACAGGCTCAGCGCCCCGGCGTCGAACGTCGTCCGGGGTGCCTCCACTCTGACCCTGGCGGACAGCGAAAAAGATGTTGGCGCGGTGAAGCCAAGTGCCGAGGCCCGATGTTGCTGCTGCCCGCCGAGGGAATCGTTACTCCAATCGACTCCCGGCGCAGCTGTCAGGGTCAGCGTCGCAGATGTGGGCTCGTACTCCGCTTGACCTTCGACGCTCGTCCAGGTCAGGGGTGGGAGCCCTGCTGCTTCGAGGGTCATGTCCATGCTCCTTGTTCAGTTTTCCGCTGCGCATGTAGCGAGCGGGGCGGCGGTGTGGGAGAGCCTGCGGTGCTGAGGCGCCTGCCAGCGGGTTTTTAGTTTTACTGCCCGGACAAGTCGGATAAGTTCCGCCCTACCGGGCCCGTTGATTTCCGGGCGACGAGGCGGGATGGCAGGGCTGGTCTGGGAGGAAGTACGAGGTGCTCGATCTGGGCAAGGAGCTGTTCGACAGCGTTGCGGCCTTGGGTGGCAAAGTCAACCCGGAGTGTGGTCAACGGCGGCGCGAAGTAGGCCGCTTCGGGGATGTCGTCAATGCCGGTCACGCTGACGTCCTCGGGAATGCGGTAGCCGCGTTCAGTCAGCGCAAGCATCGCACCCAGAGCCATCTGGTCATTTGCGGCGACCACAGCGGTGACAGGAAGGGGCCCTTTGAGGCTCATGATGGCGTCGTACCCGGATTTGGCCGACCAGTCGCCATACAAAACGCCATGGGAGCCCAGTCCGTGCTTTGCCACAGCGCGCTCATAAGCCCGGACGCGGTTCCGCGCGGCTGACCACGCAGTGGGCCCGGCTATATGCAGCAGCCGCAGATGTCCCAGGCCTGCGAGGTGGCTCAACAGGGCAGGCAGTCCCACGGACGTGATCTCGGATGGATGCCCACCACGGGCGTCATCTTCCTCGGCAGCTATGTACGCGGGTACACGGAAGTCCGCCGCTTCGAAAGCTTGCGTCATTTCATCGGTTGATGACAGCGCCAGGACGCCGGCGAGATCATGCTGCATGATCAGCTCCAGGGCCTGGTTGATGGCGTCCCGGTTGCTCATGTCCAGCGTGACGATGTCCAACAGGTAGCCCGCCTCGCGAGCGGCAATGCTGGCACCCTGGGCGATCTTGCTGGGACCCACTTGGTCAATTTCATGGGTCAGGGCACCGATGCGGTGGGATCTGCCGGTCGTCAAGGAGCGTGCAGCAAGGTTCGGCCGGTAGTCCACTTCATGGAGGGCCTTTAGGACCCTTTCCCGTGTTTCGGGTCGGATTCCTTGGTACCCCCGCAGGAAGCGGCTGACCGTCTGGTGGGAGACCCCAGCCAGCCTCGCCACGTCGTAGATCGTCGGGGTCTTCGTAGGGTCGACATCAGAACGGTCAGTTGGGTCTTCGGATCCAGCTTGATTCATGCCTTTAGGCACTTCCAGTTCCATACGGGCCCCCTGATCCGCCCTTCCGGGCCTTGGTGCCGAGACGTTCGGTCTCGTGCGTACTGAAACTACTTTACCGGCAACATCGCCGCGGAAGCGCGATGTTTGTTTCCGGTAACAGAAAATTCCAAATAGCCTTGTTTCCGGTAACATCCTCCCGTAACGTACCTCACATACCTTTCGAGCACGACAACGGAGTACACGTCTCAATGAACCTTCGCCCTTCAGTTTACGAACCGTCCGGACTGCTGTTCGGTGTTGCCTATTACCCTGAGTACCACCGCACGGATCGATTGCACCAAGACCTCGATTTGATGCACGACGCAGGGATTAATGTCATCCGTGTAGGGGAATCGGTGTGGTCAACGTGGGAACCCCGTGACGGCGAATTCGATCTTGAGTGGTTGGCTCCGGTCCTTGATGCCGCCCAAGAGCGCGGCATCAAGGTCGTCCTTGGGACCCCGACCTACGCGGTTCCGCCTTGGCTGCAGGAGGCACACCCTGAAATCGCGGCGGAGCGCCGCTCCGGAGAGCCCATAGCGTGGGGCGCCCGGCAGGAGGTTGACTACACTCATCCCGGCTTCTTGTTCCATGCTGAGCGTGTCATCCGTGCCGTACTGGGTCGCTACGCTGGCCATCCAGCAGTCGTAGGTTTCCAGGTAGACAACGAACCTGGACTGGAGATTTTCCACAACCACGGTGTTTTCGTGCGCTTCCTACGATGGTTGAAGGCACGGTACCAGGACGTCGAGACCCTCAACCGGGAATGGGGTTTGACGTACTGGTCCCACCGGATCGGTGATTGGTCAGAGTTGTGGCGGCCGGACGGAAACACTTTCCCGCAGTACGACCTGGCGTGGCGGCGGTTCCAGGCGGAGCTGACCACCAATTTCATTTCCTGGCAGGCAGGGCTGGTCCGCGAATATGCCCTCCCCGGACAGTTTGTCACCACTTGTCTTCAGTACCCGCGCCGGGCGCTGGATGACGAGCAGTTGTTCTCCAATCTCAACATCGGGGCCGGCAACCCGTACTACGGCATGCAGGACCACTTGGACGCGCACGAGCAGCTTGCGCAGCCGAATTACTGGACCACGACGGGCGTCGCGGGGCTGTTCCGCCAAGCGGACCGGATGTATTCATCCAAGCAAGCCCGGTACCTCGTGACGGAAACCAACGCCCAGTCCATCGGCACGGCAGACCAGAACTTTCCGTCCTACCCGGGGCAACTGAAACAGTCTGCCTTCGCACTTATTTCCCGGGGCGCCGCCATGGTCGAATACTGGCACTGGCACACACTCCCCTACGGCACCGAAACGTACTGGGGCGGGCTACTGCCCCACAGCCTCAAGCCAGGCAGGGTCTACACCGAAGTGGCGGAAATCGGCGCCGAACTCAAGCAAATCGGGCTGGCACTCGACGGCTACGAACCAGACGCCGACGTAGCGATCCTGTGGTCGAACCCCAGCCGCTACGCGATGCAGTACATGCCGCCCCTTCACCGTAACGGTGCCCCTGATGAGGAATCCTACGAACGCATCGTGGACGCTTTTCACCGTGGCGTAATTGGCGCCGGGGGCCAGGTCCGCATCCTCCACATCAGTCAATCCCATGCCATCGGCGCTTCGGAGCTTGCCCGCAAGTTTCCGATTCTTGTTGCCGCCGGCATCTATATCACCACCGACGAGGACCTGAACCTACTGCGCGACTACGTCAAAGAAGGCGGGCACCTCATCATCGGACCACGCACCGGCTACGCCGACGAAGAAGCCCGGGCGCGGGTCGCAGTAGCACCGGATAAGCTCAACGACCTCGCAGGGGTCTGGTACGAGGAGTACTCGAACCTGGACGGTGCTGTCCGCGTTGTCCCCAGCCCCAACGGGCTGGTCCTGGACGAATCGGCTTCGGCGGAGGCCTGGATTGACGGGTTGAGATCCGAAGGCGCGAGCGTCCTCGCCCAATACGACCATCCGAGGTTCGGCGATTTCCCGGCCGTCACCACGATGTCCCAGGGCAGTGGCCGGGTCACTATGGTCGGCTGCGTTCCTTCTCCGGGACTGGCACGGGGAATCTTTGCCTGGGCGGCACCGACTCCCGTCGCCACTGAACTTGCCGGGGAGGTCAAGCTGCCCTTGTATGTGTCCTCCGGCACGGTGGCCGGAGGGAGCCGTGCATGGTTCGTTTTCAACTGGGGATGGGACAAGCAGGAGATCACCTTGGCCCTGCCCGTCTTCGATCCTGTCTCGGGCATCAGCCACGAGGCGGGCACAATTCTCTCACTTGACGCGTGGGGCACCAGCACGTTCGTCAGCCGGTGAGTATCCGGATCATTGATCCACCAACAACCAAAGAAAGAGCCACGATGAAGAAGGCGTCAAAAACAGCGGCGGCCATGGCCGTGCTGGCCGGTATCACCGGATTCATGATCACCGGCTGCTCCCCAGCCGGCACATCCCCCGCACAGTCAGCCACGGCCATGTCGCAGGAGGACTTCGACAAGGCCATGAGCACCCCGACAAAGCTCACGTTCTGGACCTGGCTTCCGGACGTCCAGAATGAAGTAGCCCTGTTTGAGAAAAAGTACCCCCAAATCGACGTCACAGTCGAGAACGTCGGACAGGGCGGGGAGCACTACCAAAAGGTTCGCACCGCCCTGCAGTCCGGCGACGGTGCCCCTGACGTGATCCAGCTTGAATACCAGTACATTCCCTCATTCAACCTCACGAACTCCCTGCTGAATCTCCGCCCGTACGGGGCAGACGACATATCCGGTGACTACGTGGATTGGGCCTGGAAGCAAGTCTCGAACGACAAGGGCGTGTGGGCCGTCCCCCAGGATGTGGGACCGATGGGCAACCTCTACCGGACCGACATCCTTGAAAAGGCGGGCATCACCAAAGCACCGGCAACCTACGAAGAGTACGCGGCCGACGCGAAGGCCGTGAAAGAAAAGACCGGCTCCTACATCTCGAACCTGCCCACCAACGACCCCGCTCAGGTGATCGGGCTCTTGTGGCAGGCGGGCGTCAAGCCGTTCAGCTATGACGGTGACAAAACGGTCGGCATCAACGTCAACAGCGCCGAGGCCAAAAAGGTGCTCGCCTACTGGCAGGACCTGATCCAGAAGGACCTCATCTCGGTGGACGCAGATTTCAACGACCAGTACTACCAAGGTTTGGCCAGTGATAAGTACGCCGGCTGGCTGACCGCAGCCTGGGCGCCGATCTTCCTCCAAGGCACGGTTGAAAACACCGCCGGAAAATGGGCCGCAGCCCCGCTGCCGCAGTGGAGCGCAGGTGAGCAGGTCTCCGGAAACTGGGGAGGCTCCTCTGACGCCGTGCTGAAGACCACAAAGAACCCGATCGCCGCAGCCGAACTGGCCAAGTTCATCAACCACGATGAAGAATCCACCAAGATGTTCGCAACCAAGCAGTTCCTGTTCCCCGCCGCCAAGAGCGTGCTGGAAGACTCCTCCTACACTGACCAGAAGGTCGCGTTCTTCGGCGGCCAGCAGGTCAACAAGCTGTTCGGGCAGATCTCAAACACCGTAGACACCGACTTCCAATGGCTTCCCTTCACCGAATACGCCTACTCGCAGTTCAATGAAATTGTCGGCACGGCCATCGGCGCCAAGGGCGACCTGAACACCGCCCTGGACAAATGGCAGGAAACGCTCGTCTCCTACGCCAAGGACCAAGGCTTCACCGTCAAGTAACACCCTGCCGGGAAGCGGGACCCTGTCCCCGCTTCCCGGTTCCCAAATCAGCCCCAACAAGAGGATTCCAGTGGCAAGCGACACCATCATCCCGGCCACCCGGAACGCAGGATCCACCGTCCGGCGATCCACATCCAGCCGCCGCACCCAGGTCACAGCGGCCTACCTGTTCGTTCTCCCGTTCTTCATCGTGTTCATCGCGATGCTCGTCATCCCCCTCGGCTACGCCGGGTACCTGAGCCTGTTCAAGAGTCAACTCATCGGTGGGCTTTCCTTCGCCGGGCTTTCAAATTACGTCGAGGCCCTCACCGACCCTGAGTTCCTTGCAGGGATCGGCCGGATGGGCGTCTTCCTCCTCGTGCAGGTTCCCATCATGCTGGCAGTCGCCCTGTTCCTTGCCCTCGCCCTGGACAGTGGCAGGGCCCGGGGCTCGAAGGCCCTGCGTCTGCTCTACTTTGTGCCCTATGCCGTTCCGGGAGTTGTGGCCACCCTCATGTGGGGCTACCTGTACGGTCCCGACTTCGGCCCCTTCGCGCAACTGTTCCACAGTTTCGGCCTCGAATCGCCCAACTTCCTGGGCCAGCAATCGATCCTTGGTTCGATGATGAACATCGTCACCTGGGAGTTCGTCGGCTACAACATGATCATCATGTACGCGGCGCTGCGCGGAATCCCCGGGGAACTCTACGAAGCCGCGGAAATCGACGGGGCCAGTCAATTCCGCATTGCCTGGAACATCAAGATCCCCGCCATCCGACCAGCCATCATCCTGACCGTCATCTTCTCCATCATTGGCACGTTCCAGTTGTTCAACGAACCCAGCCTGCTGGACGCCATAGCACCCAACGCCGTCACGAACGGCTTCACCCCAAACTTCTATGCCTACAACCTGGCGTTCGTCAACCAAGACGTCAACTATGCTGCCGCGATCGCGTTCCTTCTTGGCATCGTCATCGCCATTGTCTCGTACGTCGTTCAATTGCAGACCCAGCGCGGCGAACGACGGCAGCGAAAGGCCAGCAAATGACAACCATGCACATCACATCAGACACCACCAACGAACCTGCACCCCCGACGACACCGGCACCCCGCAAAAAGCTCCGCCCCCGGGAAAGCCAGCGCAGTACGCTCCTCACGGTGCTGCTGTGGCTGTGCGCCCTGTACTTTATCCTCCCCCTGTTCTGGTTGATCGTTGCCAGCACCAAATCCAACGCGGACCTGTTCTCCACCTTCGGACTCTGGTTCGGCAAGACCTTTGAACTCTGGAACAACCTCGTCTCCGTCTTCACGGTACGGGACGGACTGTTCCTGCAATGGGTCATCAACACAGTGCTCTACGCAGGTGTCAGCGCCGTCATCGCCTCCATCCTGGCAACAGCAGCCGGATACGCCTTCGCGAAGTACCAGTTCCCCGGCGACAAACTGCTCTTCAGCATCATCCTCGGCGCGATCATGATCCCCCTGACTGCCCTGGCGTTGCCCACCTACTTGCTCTTCAACACGGCCGGACTCACGAATACCCCCTGGGCCGTCATCCTGCCCTCCCTGGTCAGCCCCTTCGGCGTCTACCTCATGCGCGTCTACGCCGCCGACGCTATCTCGGATTCACTCATCGAGGCCGCCCGCGTCGATGGAGCCGGTGAATTCCGGATCTTCTGGCAGGTCGGCTTCAGGCTCTTGGGTCCCGGCGTCGTTACAGTCTTCCTCTTCGCGCTCGTCGCTACCTGGAACAACTACTTCCTCCCCCTCATCATGCTCAACAGCTCATCGCTATACCCGCTGACCGTCGGACTCGCCCAGCAACAGGCCGCCAGCGCAGCCGGAGGCGGAGCCCAAGCCCTGTTCTCCACCGTCATCACCGGCTCACTCGTCAGCATCGTGCCCCTGATCATCGCCTTCCTGGTCCTCCAGCGCTACTGGCAAGCCGGCCTCACCACAGGCGGCGTCAAAGAATAGAAAGGAATCACCCATGACGGCTGCACCAGCAACCATCGACATAAAGGTAACCAACCCTGCGGCGTTGGACGAACAACTCGACAATGCCCACCAGTCACTCCAAGCTCTGGCCCTGCACACCAGAACCCATGGAATTCTCGTCACCCGCCACGCTCCCGGCAGATACACCGTGCAACTCTCTGACCAGGTCCCCTATGGAATAACGCAACAACGAATGCTTTGAAAACCCGAACATGAGTTTCGTGAATCCCCTACCAGACACGGTACCGCCAGCCGCCGTCGCCACGATGAAGACGGCGGCTGGACAGTCATGTTGCCTCGTTGAGGCCGAACAGCTTGCTTCGGCAATACATGCATCGGTGTCAAAACCACGGGCCGTCCCCCAGTTGAAGAACCAACTCCCACCCAATCCGTCAAAATGATGGCGCCCTCCCCCGATTCCAAAAACCGCCGCGTCACCATCAAGGACGTTGCCCGAGAAGGTGGCGTGTCAACGCAGACTGTTACCCGGGCGATAAACGACATGCCGGGCATTAACATTCACACCAAAGACCGGATCCGCAAGCTCGCCGAAGAACTCGGCTACACACCAAGCCGCTTTGCCAAAGGGCTTGTGCAAGGTGCCGGGACGTGCGTCGGTATGGTGGTGCCCGAATTAACAAACTCCTATTTCCCCGCCGTCGTTTCCAGCGTTGTCCACCACGCCACCCGACGAGGTTGGCAAATCACGCTCAACGAGTCCGCTTCCGATCCAGACACTATGATGCTGGCAATCGAGCAAATCGCACCACAGGTTGACGCAGTCATCGGATGGTCAGGCAGCGGACTTGCGACCTGCCAAAGGGTTTTGGGAAGGCGCCCGCTGGTCCTCTTGGACCACCCGGAGTACCCCGGTGCCGCCGGAGAAGTGTCCTTTGACTACGTCCATGCGGCCCAGCTCACGCTCAGCCATCTCATCAGCCAGGGACGAACGAGAATTTCCTACCTCGATTCCGCTCCCCCTTTAGGACTGTCGGTCCGTGCACAAGCGTTCGCTCGGCAAGCAGGTGAAATTGGTGTTCCCGTAACCTTCCTCAATGCCGAAGGCTCTGCGGAGGGCGCACGAACGGCGGTGTCCTCCCTCATGGAAACGAATCTTCTTCCGGATGCCCTCATTACCTTCAACGACGTCATGGCCATTGGCGCAATGAAAGCCATCGCCGCCGCCGGTAAATCGGTTCCGCGAGAGTGCTCCGTCATCGGAATGGACGGCATAGCTATAGGTGAGTTGTTGACGCCGGAACTCAGCACACTATCGCTCGATTTCAACGAGGTTGGGGCAACAACTGTTCAACTTGTCGAGGACCTCCTTGACGGAAAGATCTCCCCCGGTGCTATGGAAGCCAAACGAACCCTGAGACATCGCATGGTCTACCGGCAATCAAGCTGATTACACGCTCCGGCCGATGGCCGTGTGCAGCGTGGGATCTCCTCAGCCCGCGAGGGAGCCCAGAAGTTCGGGCATAGCAATGGGCGCTCGGGGCTGGAGGGTAATCGTTCTGCTTCAGCGTTTTGCCGGACCTGTCGATTTCCGAACGATCAGACTTGACGGGAGGCTCGGACTGTGCGGCAGCACACGGTGCTCTATCCGTGCCAGGAGTTGTTCGACGGCGATGCGGCCTTGGGTCGCGAAGTCAACCCTGAGTGTGGTCAGCGGCGGCGCGAAGTAGGCTGCTTCAGGGATATCATCAATGCCCGTGACGCTGACGTCGTCGGGAATACGATAACCGCGTTCAGTCAGCGCAAGGATTGCACCTAACGCCATTTGGTCGTTTGCGGCCACAACAGCCGTAAACGTGAGCGGACCCGACAAGGCCATGATGGCGTCGTAACCGGACTTGGCCGACCAGTCCCCATCGAGGACACCCTGGGAGCTCATCCCACACTCCGCAGCTGCCCGCTGGTAAGCCCGAACGCGGTTGCGTGCCGCGGAATAAGTGGTGGGCCCGGCGATATGCAGCACTCGCTCGTGACCCAAGCTTGCGAGGTGCCCTACCAGTGCGGGCAGCCCTACAGAAGAAAGTTCGGAGGGATGCCCTCCGCGGGCGTCATCGCTCTCGGCAGCTACGTATGCCGGTACTCGGAAGTCGGCAGCTTCGAAGGCCTGAGTCATCTCGTCAGTGGATGAAAGCGCCAGCACACCGGCCAGATCGTGCTGCATGATCAACTCCAAGGCTTCGTTAATCGCGTCACGGTTACTCATGTCGAGTGTCACGATGTCCAGCAAATACCCTGCCTGACGGGCGGCAAGACTGGCCCCCTGCGCAATCTTGCTGGGGCCGACTTGGTCAATCTCGTGCGTCAAAGCACCAATACGGTGGGATCGGCCGGTCGTCAATGAGCGGGCAGCAAGGTTCGGCCTGTAGCCCAGTTCTTGGAGTGCGTTGATGACCCTGTCACGGGTTTCGGGGCGTATTCCTTCATAGCCCCTAAGGAAACGGCTCACCGTCTGATGTGACACGCCGGCGAAGCGGGCCACATCGTAGATTGTTGCGGGCTTGGACGGATCGAGACCGGGTTGCTCCAGGTCTTTGGGCAAATCCAACTCCATGTGTAACCCCCAGAAACATCGGACCCTTCCGGGCCTCTGAGCCGAAACCTTGGGTTCAGCGTATCGCAGCCAGTTTACCGGAAACATCGCATCGAATGGGACGCCATGCCTTCAGTGGCACAAAGTTCTGCAGACTCTTGTTTCCGGTAACACTGTCTTGTAGCGTTCCTCACAGTCCTTCATGGTGCCAACGAAACACAAGGCTCCATGAACGCATCCCCACCTTCCCGATCGTCGCCGTGTACAACGGCGCCTCGGAATCCGCGAAATCGGTGAATACACCAAGGCGGGGCCAAACAGTTGCCACCAACCCCAAAGGAGGGGCTATGAAGGAAAGAAGGCTGGTGAAGGCTCTTGGAGTCTTCGTTGCCGCAGTGTCACTTTTGTACCTGCCCGCGATCAGTGCCCAGGCCTACGCACCCGAGGGCGGGGTTATGTACCAGGTTCCCGCCGATCAGCCCTGCCTTAAAGGTCGCGGCAACTGTGCCATTTATGTGAAGTCGACCCAGTTGCCGAGCGGGCGTCTGGTGGCGACGTTTGAGAAGTCAACCGTCGTTGCCGAGTCTCAAGGGGCTACCGGACAGACGCTCCCCGTCTATAAGAGCGATGACCAGGGAACGTCATGGCAGCCGCTGTCAGAGGTCAAGGCACCGGCTTACCTTTCCAGCGACCCTCAGTTCGCCAAGTACACCAGCAACTGGGCGAGCCCCTACCTTTACACGCTGCCGCAGGATGTTGGAAACCTCACGGCGGGTACTCTCCTGCTGGCAAGCACCGTGACTGGTGAGGACGCCTACTACAAAGAGCACAAGGCCGCCGATCCGAACTGGGTGCCGACAAATGACGGAGACCGCAAGGACATGGCGCTCGCGCTCTTCTCGAGCACCGATGGCGGAATGACGTGGAACGTCCTGAACGTCATCGCGACGGCTGGATGGCAGGGCGGCAGCGCTGGTGCGACCGGAACGAATATCGCCGCGGAGAACACGGCCCGGCAGGTTGACCCCATCTGGGAGCCGTTTCTGATGGTGCATGCCGGCAAGCTCGTGGCTTACTATTCCGACGAGAATGACTATCTGGGCTTTGATCCGGTCACCGGCGTGCCGATCCTTGACCCGAACAACGCCGCGGCCCCGGACTCGGAGGGTCAGATTCTTGTCCACAAGACCTGGGACGGCACCAGCGCTTCCTGGAGCGCGCCCGTCGTGGACGTCTCGGGGTCCACGCAGAACATGGGCAGCGGCAAGACCGAGATCGGCGGCGGACGCCCCGGGATGACCACGATCGCCCAGACCACGGACGGCAAATGGTTACTGACATACGAATACTGGGGCGGCGGAACCAACGTCAGGTTCAAGATTGCCGATGACCCCCTGCAGTTCCGCTCTGCCAGCGATTTCGACGGCGAAGAGATCACCGGACTACCGGTAGACGCAGGTTCCCACTCATTGGCTCAAGGCGGCAGTCCCGTTCTAGTCACCCTCCCCGACGGGCGGATTGCCTACAACGCCGCGGGCAGTGGAAACGTGTGGGTCAATAACAGCGGTCGCAGCGACGGCGCTTGGACGGAGTACCAGACACCGGTCGGATCCGGATACACCCGCAACCTTCAATACGTGAACGGCACCGGCCGGATCGTCATACTGCAGGCGAGCTGGGGCGGCGCCGGCAGCCAGGCCGCGATTCGCTACGGCGAGGTGGACCTCGGAAAATCCGATGGCACCTACTACAGGGTGGTAAACCGCAAAACCGGCCAAGTGATGGGCACGGGAAACAACACCAATGACGCGAACATCGGCAACGCAGACGTCCCCGACGTCGTCCTTGAACCGACAGGCGCGGCGCAGAACCCCGATACCCAGTACTGGCACATGGTCACCAAAGCCGACGGCAAGAAGACACTCCTGAATAAATCCGGCGGACGCGAGGCCTCCATCTGGACCGGAAACGCGACGACAGGGCAACGCATCGGACAATGGGTGGACAACAAAGCGTCAGGCAGTTGGAACGTCATTGACAACGGCAACGGCTACTACCGCTTCCAGGCAGCGAAGAACACGAACGTCTACCTGACCGGTTCCACAGCCGGCTCACCGCTGACACTCCAGAACTCTGCGACCGATGGTTCACAGGAATGGCAGCTCGTTGCCGAGCAGCAACCGCAGGCCAAGGCAGTCCTGGGCGCGCAATCAGGGAAATGCCTAGACCTGAAGTCGTTCGATCCCCGGGACGGCGCGGTCGTGGACATCTATACGTGCGACGGCGGCACGAACCAGAAGTGGACTCTCGACGCCTCAGGGCAACTCGTCAACGCCTCGTCCGGGAAATGCCTCGATGTGAGCGGACAATCAGTCGCCGATGGTGCCTTTGTGCAGCAATGGTCCTGCACTGGCGGAACGAACCAGAAGTGGAGCTACAGTCCTTTGACCCGGCAGCTTATCGGGCAGCAGTCCGGCAAATGCCTCGACGTCAAAGAAGGAAGCACAACCAACGGATCCCCGGTGGTGATCTGGAATTGCAACGGCCAGACCAACCAGAAATGGACCATCAGGTAGGAAAGTCCTGAATATGCAGACCCGTTAGCCGATTGGTCTGGAACACCAGTGGGCGAGGCACTACAACAGTGCCTCGCCCATTTCGTCTAGGCTTGCGGATCAACGTTGCCGCTGGCGGGTTCTTCGGTTATGGCACGAAGGCGGATGGCCATGTACTGCCGGCCTGGTAGATCAATGCTGAACCTACCCTCATAAGTTTCGGGGAGGGTCTCAATTGTCATGTTCCAGGTGTCTACGATGTCGATCTCGAACTGCACACCGGAGGGCTTTACGAAGCGTCGGTACCGTGGCTGGTTGAATCCGAGATATATCAATTCGTACTGATCCTTTATCCCGGCGCTGGGTGCATCCCCGTAACCTTTGAGGGGTTCAAGGTGCTTTTTGGGGCTTTCTTCCATTACGCGCTTTAGGAATCCAATCCTGTCCGGGCTCGTTCCATGCAGCCGTCCACCTTTGGCCCACCAGAGGATGTCGTTCGGAGCGATGTATGTTTCCCCGTGACCGACGTAGCCCCCGCGCACCGCGCCCTCCCAGCAACGGCGCGTCATTTCCTCACCTGTAATGTTGCCCCAGCCTTGGTCGATATTCCCTTCATAGGCACATTCGTCGATGACTACGGGTTTATGCCACTCCTGCCGCCACGTTGTTGTCATCTCGGCGGTTAAGTAGGCATCTATACGTTGGATGCTGCAGTGCGTGATCCAGGGCCTTGAGTGGTCATACATCTCCCTGCAGTTGTGGATCGAGATGAGGTGGTTGTTCGGGTCATTCTCTTGCACCAGAACAGCAAAACGTTCCCAGTCCTCGACGGTTTTCTCGAAGAGGAGGTCGAACTCATTGGCTAGGGACCACCAAATGTTCCGGTGAGAAGCCAGCCTGGCAGTTATGTACTTGACGTACAGGTCATCCGCCGTGGCGTTCATGCGCGAAAAGCCCCATCTGTCGTAGGCGTGGAACAGGATCAGATCGGCCTCGACGCCCAGCTCTTCAAGTTGTTCGATTCGCCCTTCCAGACGGTGATAAAAGAGTGGGTTGGGTCGAAAATAGTCGAATCCGTCCTGGAACGACCCCTCGTAGGGGTAGATCTCAGGCTCGTTTTCGTTGAACATGTACGACTTGGGAAACACGCACATTCGCACCTTGTTAAAGGGGCCGGAAGCAAGAGTGAGCAGAGTCTGCTCCTCCAGTTCGCTGCCTTGGTGGGTCCAGGCGTAGGATGTCGTGCCAACCGGAAGGTACGGGGTGCCGTCGTCGTATGCGAAGTGGAATGTGTCGGCCACGCGGACGAGTCCGCGTGATTCCGGGAGCGGGGCAGCTGCCGTAAAGCTTCCCGAAATGGCGTCCAAGGACTTGGCGTTGCTACGGGTTGTGAACGTCCACTCGCCTTCGGCGGGGACGAGCAGACGAATCCGATATGTGCTGTCGCCGTCATAGAAGCCAGAAACCGTCAGCGTTTGATTATCCGAGGTGAACTCCGCTGACAGTTCGACGTCTGTAAACGGATTGCCATGGGACGGGCCGTGAAGTCGCACCTCATACTTCTCCCATTTCCGTCCTTCGGCTGCGTACTCTGGGTGGCGGCCGGCGAGGACCGGTGATCCAGAGTCCTCGATGGCAGCGAGCGGTTTCCGCGCTATTGTCCGGTCCACCGATGGCGAGGGCTGCAACGCCTCGATCATCGCTAGAATTTCATCCCTCTTCGCCGGGTTGTCGCGCAGGGATTCCTCTGTGCCAAGTATCAGGCCCAGTTCGTAGTGGTACAGCGTGTGCAGGATGGGGTTTGCTGTCAGCTCAGGGATGTGGTTGGCAATGATCTGGAAAGCCGCGGGGTCGCGAATAACGTCGGCGAGCAAGGTTGCAGCGTTGAAGTGCGCCATGGTTGCCTTTCTGCGGAGAAAGTGTGGAAGTCCTTCATCGGCTGTAGGAGTGGTGGTCTGTCCAAACTCGACTGCTACGCCCGGGCAGGGATCCAGATCCGCATCGTGGAGGCTCCCCGCTCCGCCCAGGAGTGGTAGCGGACTAACGGCACTTCAGCAGCGATTCGTTCGTTGGCAGCGCTTGCGGCAGTTTCTGAGGCGAACGGCCATTGGCTCTGTCGTGCAGGCGTTCGCACCACTGTGCTCAACGTGAGGTTGACTGTTCCATCGGAGTAGGTCAGGCCGGATGAGACGTCTACCAGAACGTCTTCAAGCGCAACGCTTGAAGGCAGATCGACGGATTCCAATGCGAAAACCTCTGGCCCTCGTTCAATTGCCACGCAGCCGCGGACTGCATCTATCCGATCATCTGGCATCGTGAACCGTGGCTCCATAGGCAGCTCGAGGAGCAGCTGCTGACCGGGTTGGAACGACCGGGTCACAGTCGCCATTCCGGGTGCCACACGTTGCACACCCTCTCCTGCAGCAATGGTTGCACCGTGGGCCCAGTCCGGTACCCGTAATGCCACGGTGAAGGGGGTCGCCGGTGCTTCGACGATGGTGACTTTGATACTGCCGCTGGCAGGGTAATCCGTCTCGATGGCAAGTTCGACGGGGCCAGAAATGATGTCAGCACGGATCCGGGAGGCAGCATACTGGTGGATCTGAACGCCTGTCTCATCCGATGTAGCCAGGTAGGATCCGAGGCTGGCCAGCGTCCGGGCAACGTTCGGCGGGCAGCAGGACACCTCAAACCACGCCTCCCGGCCACTTGATCCGCCTCGGATGCACACCCCGTCTTCGTTCAGCGGGGCCTCGCCTACGCTGGTTCGTTGGTGCAGCGTGTTGGCGTAGAAAAACGATCTGCCGTCGGGGGCAGGTGACGTCGCCACAATGTTGTAGAGTGTCCGCTCGATGAGGTCTGCGTACTTTGCCTCTCCGGTGGCTAACAACAGCCGCCAACTGAACATCACCGACGCAACGCCCGCGCAGGTTTCGCAGTACGAACGGTCCGGGGGGAGCACAAAGTCGTCCCCAAATGCCTCGTCCATATGGTGCGAACCCATGCCGCCGGTGATGTACGTCCGTCGGGCGACAGTGTTATGCCACTGTTGCTTCAAGGCATTGAGCAGCTCTTGGTCATTGGTTTCGACAGCTACATCTACGGCGCCAGCGGCCAGGTAGAGCGCCCGAACTGCGTGACCACGAAGGACTGTGGCGGCCCGCACGGGAACGTCGTCCTGCCAGTATGCTTGGCCGAACTCAATAAGTGGCAGTGTCCCTGTACCGCGGCGCTCGATGAATATCTTCGCCTGATCAAGGTAGCGACGCTCCCCGGTGAGCCTGGATAGCTCAACGAGGGCGGATTCGATTTCGGCATGACCGCACACCTTGTTGAGGCCCGAGGAACCGAACATAGTGCACACGTGATCAGCGAGCTTCATGGCTACAGCCAGGAGCTTCTCTGTCCCTGTTGCACGGTAGTTGGCGACCGCAGCCTGAATAAGGTGACCGAAACAGTAGAGTTCGTGGCCCCATTTGAAATCGGAATAGCGGGGCTGCTGCCAGGGGCGGCCAAAAAGTGTGTGGAGGTACCCATCTGGATCCTGCGCTGCTGCCAGTTTGTTGATGAACGATTCCAATGTCCCGTCGAGGTCAGATTGCCCGGTGCGGGCATGCTCCCAGGACATAGCTTCGATGAGTTTGTACACCTCGGAGTCCGCGAACTCGCGGCCGCGGTGTTCATATCTTTCGCCGGTCGCCGCTTTTTCGAGGTTGCCGAGCCATTCCAGACGGGTGACCCAATCCGTTCCGTGGGGGATGATTGCCTCTTGGTTCAACTGTTGCCGATCGCCCCAGAAGCCTCCCGCCAGCTGGACCGCAGTCAACGGTAGCGGTGAGAAGGTTCCAGTGCTTGGTGTCACCGGCGCAGCGTAGTGAAGTTTCTCGTCTGTGATTTGCATGTAGTCTCCTTTGCCCGTGGGGCTTTAGTCTTCTGGGGTGTTGATCGTGCGACGCAAGGTCAGCGGCGAGCCGAGCGGCTCCATGCACCGGGGCCTGCCGGAGGATACCGATAGCGCCGGCGCGTCAGTAAATAGTCATCGCTATGCCATCTTTGCAAGGTCGGTCAGCTCAACAGGGAACTTCGGTGGCAGGCCTGCCGCGTAGAGTTCGATCTCGTCCAGAGCGTAAGCGGCAAGGCGGTGCAGTTCGGTCCCCATTGAGCCTGCGATGTGCGGGGTCAGCAGGACGTTGGGCAACCCGTACAGCGGATCTCCCGTGGGCAGTGGCTCGGGGCTTGTGACGTCAAGATAGGCGTTAATTCGGCCCGTGATGAGTTCGTGTCGCAAAGCCCAGGATTCGACCAGTTCACCTCTGGCCGTGTTAATCAGTGTCGCTCCGTCTTTCATGGCTGCAAGTTGTGCCTGCCCGACCATGTTGATGGTCTCGGGCAGGACGGGTGCGTGAATTGAGACGATGTCACTACCTGCCATCAGATCGTCGAGTTGGACGCGAGTGGCGCCCAGTCTTCGCGCTTGTTCGTCCGAAAGCGTCGGATCGTAGAGGAGCGCGTCGAAGTCGAAGGGCTGCAAACGATCCAAAACAAGGCGCCCGATGGTCGAAGCCCCGACGATGCCCACTACTCTGCCGTAACTCCCTGTACCTGGAAACTCCAGCTCCCGGTCAATCTTGGCCTGGCGCTGAACGTAGAGGTGGCTTGCTGCCAACGCTGACTTGCCCGCGAGCAGGATTAGCCCGAGCGTGAACTCAGCCACAGGCAGCGCGTTTGCCTCGGCGGCCGTGGTGACGCGGATCCCTTGTTCCCAGCATTCGGGCATGACGTGGCCTTTGACGCTGCCTCCAGCGTGGGTGACCAGCCGCAGCCGCGGCATTCTGCGCAGGACCTCTTTATCGATGACCGGTGAGAACCATCCCGTGAGCAGGACATCAACGTCTTCAAGATAGTCGTCCTGGACACGAGAGAAGTCTTGAATGACATGGCTGAAGTCGCAGTCTGCCACGGCTTCAAGTCTGGCCCGCAGTCGCTTGGAGAACAGCGCGTCCCGCAGCTCGATGTCCTGCATGGCCAGGGCAACCTTGGGTCTGAACCGGGGGTCTCCTGGCGTGTCAGAGCTGTGCTGTACTGCACTCAATTGACGTCCTTTTCACTTTCTGTGCTGGCGAACCCATTTATCGAGTGCCGTTCTGCCGGCCCATGGCGTCCGTGGTTGTTATTGGAAGTAAGAGTCATGCTGCTACCGGGGTTGTCTTTCAGCTCATGAACTCGACGTGTTCGTATTCGGCACTCCATGAGTGTTCTGCCACGTCGCTCGTTGCGATCCCCGTGAAGCATCCGGTGAAACGAAGTAGTCCGGCATGGTCGTCGCTGAGAAAGCTGATGTCCAATGGCTCGCCCAAGGGGTGCCAGAGTTCGCCGTCGTGGGAAGCAGCCGCGCTCACGGTTCCTTTGTGGAACGTGATTTCCAGGTGCACGGGGCCGCTCTCTCCGGGGTCGAAGCCCAGCATCTGCCCGTATTCGCCGTTATGGTCACGGCGTTCGACGGCAAGGACCCTCTTTCCTTCGTCCGTGGCTGTCACATGCCAAAAGACATGCCCGATTGTGTCGTAGTACGCGGCGACACCTGCACGGTGGGCTGGCTCATGAGGGTCGGCATGGACAACAGCACGAAGACGGGCGTTCCGTTCGGTGACGGGATGGGCGACCAGCGATTGCTTATCTAGCGAGCGGAGTGTGTCGCGGCCGGTGAGGCGCAGAACTTGGCTATCTGGATTGTCTATGGCCCAGGTGCTCCAGGTGTCGGTCGCAGGGACTCGTAGCGTCAGCCAGGTCTGGCCAAGAGTGGCCGGTGAGAGGATGCTGCGATATCTGGACGGTGGCTGGGGTTGTCCCTTGGTGCTTGCGGGAGTGGGCACATTCAGGGCGGGCCAATGTCCGCCGTGGGCCAGCCGGAGCCATCCATCATCGGTCCATCGAACCTGCTGAAGGCATGTCTCGCGCCCAAGCGGGCAAACGGCTCCCTCGTTGGCCTCTACCGGTCGGGATGCCAGATGGATCATGTACCAGTCGCCGTCGTCGGTTACGAGCAGTTCGCCGTGGCCGGCCTTGTGGAACCCAAAGGAGACCCCGTTTTTGCCGTCCCGTGCGACGGCGATGGGGTCAAGGTCTCGGGTGGTGAGGACGGGCTGGTGATCAGCCTCGTAGGGCCCCCAGACGTTGCGTGATCGTGCCAGACGGATTCCGTGGTTCCAACCAGTTCCACCCTCGGCGAGTAGGAGGTAATACCAGCCATCGCGGAAGTAGAGGTTGGGTCCTTCGGTCAGTTCCTCGGCTTGGTAGATGATCCGTGGCGTGCCGATCCTGGCCAGGGTGGCAGGGTTGAGTTCTTGAAGTTGGATGCCACCAAAACTTGGATGTCCAATGCGGTGGTCCCAGCGCAGGCCCACGAGGTAGAGCTTTCCGTCGGCGGCATGGAACAGCGAGGCGTCGAATCCGCGTGAACCAACGTACACCGGGGTGCTCCATGGCCCCTCAAGTGAAGGTGCGGTAGTGACGTAGTTGTCGACGTCCTTTGCTTTGCCAACGGTCCTGACAATGGTGAAAAGGAGCCAGTACCGGCCGCCATGGAAGTAGAGGGAGGGTGCCCAGATGCCTCCCGAATCGGGTATGCCGCGAAGATCCAGTTGGGCAGGATCGGTAAGGGCGTACCCTGCCGGGTTCCATGACACGAGATCGTTGGACGTGTGGAAGCGAACCCCGGGGAACCATTCGAACGTGCTGGTCGCAACTACGTAGCGGCCTTCGGCGTTGATGATCGACGGGTCGGGATTGAAGCCCGGAAGGATTGGATTGCGGATCATGGTTTCTTCTCCATGGAGACTTGATGACATGCTCCCCAGCGCAGTTCCCGGCGTTATGGGCTGTGCTGTGGTTAGGGAGATCCTGGCTGACGTCGTTGCAGAAGTACTGTGGCCCGGGACGTCCCGGGCCACAGTGGGCTTAGGACTTCTTCAAGTAGGCGTCGGCCTGCTTTTCCATTTCTGCCTGGAGCGCCGGAAGGCCGGCGGAGTCTGCGGCCTTCTTCAGCTTGTCCAGCTGGGAATCCACATCGACCAGTCCGTAGTAGAGCGGGTTGGCGAACTCGGTGACGACATTGGCCAGGGCCGCCAACTGCTGTTTGACCGGGGTCGCATCCGGGATGAAGGATGCGAACGGGTCGGTGGTGAAGTTGTCGTAGTTCTGGGCCCAGTCGAAGATCTTCTCTTCCGTGGCCGAGATGGAGGCAGATTTGCGCTCCAGCGACGTTCGCCACGCCAGGGCGTAGCCGGGAAATGAGTAGTCGCTGAGTTGCTTGAACTTGTCGTCGCCGACTGCTTCCCAGTCCTTGCCTTCGACGCCGTAGGAGAGGAGATCGTGGTTTTCCTTGATGGAGAGCCAGTCCTGCAGCTGCAGGGCTCGGTCAAGATTGCCCGACTTGGAGCTGACCACTACGAGGTTGTCAGCCTGGAATGTCTGGTTCGGTTTTGCGGACAGACCGCCCTTGAGCGGCATGATGTTGCCCAGAGCCGCGCCCGGGACTGCCTTTTGCAGCGCCGGAAGAGCGGCACTGCTGGTGCCATCGGTGATGGCCCAGGTGGTGGCGAACTTTCCTGCCGTCCATTGACTCTTGATGGTGGCCGCGTCGGCGTTGAGCGCATCCGCGTTAATGATTCCGTCCTGGTGGTACTTGCGGATTCGGCGGAGAGTGTCGACCACGCCGGCGTTTTCCCAAAAGGGCACGGGCTTGGAGGAGCCGCTTTGCTTGGCGTCCTTGTCGAAGATGAAGAACACACCCTTGCCGCTGAACGCGAAGGCGATTGTGTCCGGGTTTTCCCAGGACTCGGCATTGAACATTGCGGTGGGCGTGGGAACGGCCAGGAGGTTGGTGTTGCTGGCATTGGCGCCGAATGGCACGACGCCGTTGCCCTTCTCCTTTACGGCGTAAAAGAATCGCTCAAGCTGGTCGTAGTCTTCAATGGTGCTGAAACCGAGGTTGTCGGCGAGGTCCTGGCGGATTGCGAAGTGCTGTACTCGCGCTGCACTGTTGACCTGCGGGATGCCCCACAGTTTGCCATCCCAGGTGTTGGATGCAAGCAGTTTTTCGGGCAATGCCGCGTTGAGGTTCTTGTACTTGGAGATTTCCTGGCTCAGGTCGGTCAGCGATCCGCTTTGCTGCAGTTGGGCCATGTTGAGCCATAGCGCCTGCAGCGCGGTGTCAAAGTCTTCTCCTGCGGTGAACTTCAGCAGCGCCTGCTGTTGGTAGTTGGACCAGTTGATGAATTGGGCGTCGAAATTGAAGCCGAGGTCTGACTGAAGTTTGGTGTTGACCTTGTCGAGGACTTCCTTCCAATTGCCAGGTGCGGCGCTGGGCAGCACGGCTTTGGAAGTTGTTCCCTTGACAGCTCCTCCTGCGGACGATCCTGAGGTGCCGCAGGCAGCGAGGCCCATGGCTACCCCAAGCCCGCCTGCCAAACCGAGGAAGCCTCGGCGGGAGAATCGGTTGTTTTCGAACATGTTGCACTCCTTTGTGGCGTCCCGGGGCGGGACTTTTGTAGTTGGTTAAGCGATGCTTTTACAGCTGGAGATGAAAGGTTCCTAGCCCTTGGTGGCGCCGAGTGTCAGGCCTTTGACGAAGTATCGTTGCGCGAACGGGTAGGCCAGAAGGATCGGTCCGATGGTGACTACGGTCAGGGCGAGCCGCAGTTGGTAGATCGGAGCTGCTGCTGCGCTTGCGCTGGGCAGTTGCGCGGCGCTGGTGACGTTGGCGATGAGGTTCTGCAGCATCAGTTGCAGCGGATATTTCTCTGGATCAGAAATGAACAGCAGCGCGGTAAACCATTCGTTCCAGTACGCGACGGCGTAGAACAACCCAATGACGGCGAGGATGGGTTTGGAAAGCGGCAGCACGATCTGGAAGAAGATCCGCAACTCCCCTGCCCCGTCCACCTTGGCCGAATCGAGGATCTCTTCGGGCAGCTGCCGGAAGAAGCTGACAGCAACGAACACCAGGAATGGGGCCATCATGTGCGGAAGAATCACAGCGAACCAGCTGTTCTGCAGGTTGAGGACCTGGGTGACCAGCAGGTAGAGCGGGACCAGGCCACCGCTGAAAAGCATGGGCAGGTAGGCGAAGACAGTCAGCGGTCGACTGATCCGCGGCATGCGTCGTGCGATGACCCAGGAGAGGGCGGCGGTGGCACAAAGAGAGAGAGCCGTCCCGACAATGGTGATGAACAGCGTGGCCGCGTACCCCTTGAGTAAAGCAGTGCCGCCGAAGATCGCTTGGTAGGCCTCCAGGGAGAATTCGCTGGGAAAGAAGCTGTACCCCTTTTGGGCAAGCACGGATTCCTTGGTGAAAGACCCGGCGATGATCATCCACAGCGGAATGAGTGAGAAGAGCCCGAAGAGGCTGACTCCGATGTAGCTCGCAACGGTAAAGGGTTCCGGTTTGGGCTTGGCCGTTTTGCTCGAGGTGTTCGAAACTCGGGATGTCCTGGTGAGTGCTGACATAGTGGAGTCCTGTGTTGTGGCTGGTTTTTCCGGGAGCGGTCCCGGCTGAGGATTCGGGTGGGCCGTCTTGGCGCGTGTGCTGGTCACAGGATCGTCGTCTCTTTGGAGTACTTGCGCTGCACGAGGACAGCAGCGGTAATCAGGATGAAGCCGACAATGGACTGGAAAAGGCCGATGGCCGCTGTGGTGCCGAAGTCACCAATGGTGCGCAGCGAACGGAAAACGTAGGTGTCGATGACGTCAGTGGTCGAGAACAGAGTGCCGTTATCGCCCACAATCGCGTAGATGGTGCCGAAGTCACCGTAGAAGATTCTCCCCACGCCAAGGACGAGAAGGATGGCCGCAGTGGGTCGAAGCAGGGGCAGCGTGATGGATACGGCCATCTTTGTACGACTGGCGCCATCGAGCATGCCGGCTTCGTAGACTTCCTCAGGGATGGAGGTGATTGCTGCCAGGAAGATCACTGACATGTATCCGCCCATTTGCCAGACTTTGACGATGGTGAGGATCCAGGGCCAAGGGCCAGGTTCCGTGTACCAGCTGACCTGAGGGAGATTGAAAATACCCAACATATCGTTGACTGCCCCGCCGTTTCCCTGGGCACCTGACAACAGGACTTGCAGCATGATGCTGATGACGATCGGGGAAACGAAGTAGGGAAAGAAGATCGCTGACTGCATGAACCGCTTGAAAAAGCGGGCCCTGAGCTCGTTGAGCATAACCGCCAACAACAGCCCTGCGGCCAGTGACGCAGCCAGGAACAGGACATTCAAGACCAAAGTGTTGGTAACAATCCGTGGAGCATCACCGCTGGCGATGAAGTACTTGAAGTTGTCCAGCCCGTTCCAGGGGCTCCCGAAAATCCCCTTGCTCACACTAAAATTCTTGAACGCTACAACCAGGCCAGCCATTGGCGCATAGCTGAACACGAAGAACCAGATGATCCCTGGTGCAGCCAACAACAGCAAGGCCCAAGAGCCCTTTCCGGCTTTGCGGGCCGGTCCGCGCGTCTTGGCCGGTTGGCCCGGGTCCTTGATGGTGGCGACACCTGTCATCACAGTCCCTGCGGGCGGCTGTGTGGTGTCAACCGTCAGATCGTTGTCGCGGGTAGCCACGCCTCTGCGCATGACACCCTCCCTTCGATTGTTCTTGCCGGCCAATATGCGACCCGCTCCTTGGTCATTCGGAGCCAGCCCGGATTCTTGGCCCGTTGGCGAAACTTGCCCCTCCTGCCGCCATTTCGGCGGGGCGGAAAGTTCTTGGTGATGAGATCTCGCTCACTGATATCGATATCAGAATAGGGCTTGCCTCCCTGTCGCGCAATAACCCCCCGCCCATTCGTTCAAGGTCGGTCTGCGAATGGAGCCGAAGGGTATCAAGCCTTGGGATTCATGACTTGATATCGATATCATAAACTGGTGTCCAGTAGTTCTACCTCGACAGGAGCCCTGTATGAAGATCCACACTGAGAGTCTGGGAACAGGCAGAGCTCTTGTTCTTGTCCACGGGTGGGGCTCGTCACACGCAACTTTCGACCGCCTGCAGCCGGCGTTGGCAGACATGACTCGCGCGATATCCGTTGACCTTCGGGGATTCGGCGCGACAGGCCCGGTCCGGGGAAGGCATGGCATCAGCGAGATGGCCCAGGACTTGGCCGAGTTGGCCAGCGAGACGGGCCCAATTATTGCCCTGGGCCACTCCATGGGCGGCAGTGTTGTCTCCCACCTGGCGCTGGCCAGACCGGATCTTGTCGCTGGCCTGATCGTCATCGATCCTGCGTACGGGGCTGATAAAGAGGAGTGCCGGGGGCTGCCCCAGCGGCGCCGGGACTTGGCCGCCTTGGGTTCGGCCGCGGCGGTGCGGGACCTCAGCGAGGCCTACTCCCCCACCCTGCCGGCCAGTGACAAGGAAGCCATCCGAAAGGACCTGGAGGCAAGTGACGGGCGCGTGCTCCTGGAGTCTTTCGACGGCATGTACATGACTCCGGACGCCTTGGGTCCTCTGCCGCAGGCGCGGCTGTGGCTTCGGAACCGTCCCGGTCCGGTTTTGGCAATCTATTCGACGGAAAAGGCAGCGGCTATTGAGGCCGCAATCTCTCCGGCCTCGACGATTCGTGTGGCCCCTTGCCCAGGGCATTTTGTTCATCTGGAGCACGAGGATTGGACTGTTCAAACGATCAGGGAATGGCTGACCGCAACTGGGCTGGTTGCCAGATGACCTTTCGCGAGCCGTCTGCGGTGCGCATACGGCTGCAAAGCAGACGTGACGTTAAGATAACGATACCGACGTCCCTGATCACTTCACCCGTTCAGGACCTGCCCGAACCGGGCGTCCCGAAAGTTAGGGCATGCCATGCTTGAAAGCAATAAGAGCGCCGTCATGGCGGGGGGGTCCAGGAGCCCGCGTGACGGAAGAGCACCTGTCATCGCCGATGTGGCAAGACTGGCCGGGGTCTCCGTGCCTACCGTCTCCCGTGTCCTAACAGGGAACATTCCTGTCAGCGAGGAGAAACGCCAGCGGGTCCTTGACGCCATCGAGGAACTGCAATACCGGCCGAGTTCACTCGCTCGGGCGTTGAAATCAGGCAAGCGGCGAATGATTGCCATCCTGACCGCCAGCACCGAGTTCTACGGTTATACCCGCACTATCGCAGGTATTGAGCGGGCCGCACGTGAATCGGGCTACTCTGTCGTCATTTCCACGGTGAAGTCACCTGACCCCGATGACGCGCTGGCGGCAATCGGCCCGGCGTTGGAGCAGCAGGTTGCCGGTGCCATTGTCATTGACTTCGATCCGGCCGGCGCGGAATTGTTGCGACAACTGCCCGCGCACGTTCCCGCGGTCGCAGCGTCCGGGTTTTCCAAGGGCCAGCCGGGCCACCCTTACGCATTCATCGATGAGTACTCGGCCGGTCGCGCCGTCACCGAATATCTCCTGGCTCTGGGCCATCCAACCGTGCATCACCTGGGGCTTTTCCCGCTTACGCAGTTCTCCGGGCGCTATCAGGGATGGATTGATGCCTTGGCAGATGCCGGGCTGACCCCGCCTCCAGTGCTGCCTGCGACGAGGTCCGTGCACTCTGGTTACGAGCAAGGACTCCGGATCGCCGATTCTCCGGAGATAACGGCTGTTTTTTGTTCCAACGACGGGCTCGCCCACGCTGCCCTGCGCGCGCTTCATGACCGCGGAGTCAACGTTCCTGAACAAGTGTCGCTGGTCGGGTGGGACAACCAGCCGTTCACCGAATTCACTTTGCCGTCACTGACTACCGTGGAACCTGGGTTCGGGGGCCTTGGGGCGCGGGCATTCTCACTTCTGCTTCAGCGGATTTCGGGTGCCGGAGACATCAAAGACACCGTAGCCGCACCCAAGCTCATTCTCAGAGACTCCGCTACCCGCCCGTCAGTGGCCGGCAGGGACGGCTGATCACTCGTGGAGGGCGCTGGTCGAGGCTCTGACCACCAGTTCCACCGGCAATACTTGAGGTGAATCCGGGCCGCTGTCCGTGATGAGCATCCCGGCTCGTCTGCCGAGTTCGCGGTAGGGCACCCGGACCGTTGTCAGGGCAGGCGTCAGATCGCCCATAAAGGGCATGTCATCAAAACCCACCAGGGAAACATCGTCCGGCACGCTCAGGCCGTGGTTCCTGAAGACCCGCAGCGCCCGCACCGCGATTTCATCTCGTGCCGCTATGACCGCGGTGAAATCTGCCCCTGTCGAGACGAGGTTCTCCAAAGCGGCTTCGCAAGGCTCCACCTCGAAGGTCGACGCCGGGATGATGGCCGGGTCGAGGTCCAGGCCGGAGTCCTTCATCGCCAGCTCGAATCCTCGAAGCCGTTGTTCAGCAGTGCTGTGGCCCTCAGCGGCGCCAAGGTAGGCGATGCGCCGGTGCCCCAGGGCCGCCAGGTGTTCGACGGCCGCCCGTATCCCGCCGATATTGTCGTAATCGACGCTCTGCAGCCCCGGGACAGAGCTCACATGTTGGTGTCCGCATAGGATCAGCTGCGTGTCCGTCGCCGACAGGAATTCCTGGTATTTCCGCAGCCGTTCTTCGTAGTCCTGGCCCGTCGGACTGGCCCCGACCAGCAAGACAGCTCTGGCGCGCTGTTCGCGCATCTGCTGCAAGGCCTTCATTTCACCGGAGGGATCTGCGTGGGTGGTGATGATGGTCAAAAGATCACCCAGTTTGGCGACTTCTTCCTCGACGCCTTGTGCAACATCTGCAAAGGTTGGACCGACCATGTGGCTTACCAGGAAGCCGACCGCCCGGCTTCCGCGTCCCTGCATGGATTGAGCCAATCCATTCACGACATAGTTGAGGTCCGCCATTGCTGCCAGAACCCGTTCCTTGGTCTGCTCGTGGACCGCAGGGTTCTGCGCGATGACGCGGGACACGGTCGATGTGGACACGCCAGCCCGCTCGGCGACGTCCTTCATGTTCACCACACCGGAACGCATGGGTCCGCGGCCGCGCGCTTTGGATGCAGTGGTCACGTCAGCGGTGGGTACGGGTGTGATCGTCGATTTCACGTGTTGATCCTAGCAATGGGGTGCCCCGTCCGGACGAGGAGGAGTCTGCGCGGGGCACCCTGAGCCCTAGCGGCGCCGCAGCACCAAAGTAGTCCCGGGGGCAACCTGCAAAGCCGTGTTGGGCTGGACCTTCTGTCCCGTCACAAGATTCACAGCGACACCGAATTCTGGAGAAGGGGTCACCGTGTAGGACTTCGTGGCCGATGTGTTCATGGCGATCAAGTACGGACCGTAGGTGCACTCGTAGAAATCGGCACGGCCGGCAAACGGGCTTTCCGTGCCGACCGGGATGGTCGGGGCGTCGCTTGGGGCCGCTGCCAGGGGCAGCTCCTGCCCTGCAAACGCTTGTTCCAACGCCGGTCCTGGAGGAGCGAAGCCGCCACCAGGGATCCCGGGCATGTCCGCGTTTCCGAACTCCCAGTTAACCCAGTTTGGTTCTTTGTGCGTCCGTCCGTCGGGGATGAACTGCACGTTCTGCCAGACCGTCCCGGAACGTTCGATGCCGTCCGAACCAATAAGGTGTATGCGCGCCAGCCGGTTAACGCCCCATCTGGCGCGCCAATACAGGGAGGCGTAGAGGATCTCGTTGCCGTTTTTGACTGCCAGTACACCGTTTTCTTCGTCGCTGAAGACAAAGTCAGGTTGGTCAGGCATCATAGGCAGCCGGACCTTGCTTGCCGGAGCGCCACTGACGTAGGCATAGTCATCAGCCGCGCTCAGGAAATGCAGGAACGTGCGGGCCTGCATACCCATGTCGTAGCCGTCCTTCAAAATGTGGAAGAACTGGTTGTCGTCCAAGGACTGGCGGGCATAAGCCGTCAGATCGGGGTCCTTCAGCAGTGCCACGACCTTAAGGGCGTGACCATCCCACTTATTGCCTTCGTCGTACGCGACGCGGCCGGGGTACTCGGTGTCACGCCATCCAACGATAGCTTCGTACCGAACGGCTTTGTACCCGTCACTGTCCACAGCCGGATAACGGAAAACCATACGGGATTTGGTCATGGTCACGAGATGCTCGCGGAGTTTCTGGTCGTCCACACCACCGATGCCAATGACAGCGTCGAACATCAGGGCAATCCAGTCCTGCAGTTCACCGTAGTTACCGGCGAAGCCCAGCTCGCGGGAAATACCCTTCTTGGAAACCTGGAAGTAGGAGCCACCAAGGGGTTTCTTTGGCGTACCGTCGGCGTTCTCGGGGCCAAGCCAGGGCTTGAGTCCGACCGACTGGTATATGTACTCCCGGGCTTTGGTCTCTCCCCAAGCATTTTTCGAACCGACGAGGCTCAGCCCCCGGTCGGCGAGGTAAAGACCGATGGCACAAATCATCGCCTGATTGGTGTACTGGGGGAAGTTCTGCCGCCAGTATTCGCGACTCTCCAACAGCATCGTTGCCCAGGCATCACGCCGCAGCACAGGAGCCAAAGCAGAACCGGCGGGAACTTGCAGAGTCAGATCGTCAAACCATGCGGTACCTGCGCCGTCAACACGGACCTGCACTTCGGCCTGTGTTGCATTGGCCGGCGTGGCAAGGCTGGCCGTTACCTGGTGCCAGTCATTGGTTCCGGCTGCTGCATAGTATTTGTTGTCACCCCCGACGAGTTTGCCGGCAGCATCAAAAAACAAAACATCCAAGTAGGCGCCGCCGGTTTTGACGCCCTCTGTCTTGACCCATGTTCCGTATGAGTATGTTCCCGGGCCTACAGGGATTCTGGCCGTGGGACCCAATCCCACGACGCCGCCCGTAGCGGGCACGGTTACCTTTCCTGAAGCGCCGCCGGTGCGGGAAACGGTCGTATCCCGGGAGGCCACGCCGCTGCCTGTCCAAATCGTCTGCTTCCAGCCGCTGGGCAAGGCACCTCCGGCCTCGAAGCCGGCGTTGGTGATGACTCCCGGGGAACCTGCGACGGGTTCATCCAGAAGCTTGACAATCTGTTCCTTGAGCTGAAGCATCACCAGGCCCAGCCGTCCCAAGCCCATCCACTGCTGGGTGGAGTCGCGGATGATCTTCGGATCCGTGCGGGAGCGCCAGTAGATGGCGTCCATGCTGCTGGCAACCTGCGCCGGAACCGCAGGATTCTTGTAAGCCTTGCTGGCTTGAACATCGTAGGCGCGTGCCAGGAACTCCAGATACCACAAATCCAGCTGCGGAACAGTCCGGCCGGCCTCAGAGTCAGCCTGTGCAATGACCTTCGCCATGACGGTATCCAGAATTTCCTTACCCGGCGTGGGTCGGAGCGTCTCCGGTGGGCGGGTACCCACCACGTCATCCAGGGCGAGGTTGAAGAACGGATCGGAGTGCGTGTACAGGCTGTAGATTCCGCGGGTTGGTGCTTTCATTGCCTGGTAATACGTATCCGCCGTTTGTGCGTACCCGGCTATGGATCCCATGGAACGGATTTCCACGTTAACCGTGGATTTGCCAGCTGTGGCTGTGGCAGGAAGGGGGAGCGTGTGGAGGAAGAAACGCCCCGGGCTTCTCGCATCGTGGCCCGCAATGTCCAAGGGGTCAACGGCACCCAAGTGGTAATGCCCAACCTGCTTTCCGTCAACGAAAAGCTGCAGTCGGCCCATCTCTTCCCCAAGATCCGAACCCCACAGTTTGATCGTGACGTACGTTGCGCCCTTCGGCCTGCAGGCCATGGACGCAGCAATCGTGCCGCCCCAGAAGCCGCTGGCCGGGTTAAGGACGCGGGCGTTCTGCCCCAACCCTCCCGGGACAATGTCAGAAAGGTTTGCTGTTACCTTATGTGCTGTTTCGGAGGCGGGATCTCCAAAAACGAGCACATCCAACGCGCCGGACTTGTTGGTGGCCGTCGTATCCCGGGGATTCGGAGCGGCCTGAGCAGCAGGAGCACTCCACAACCAACCCGCCGCGGCAGCGCCCGCGGTGCCCGCCACCAGTTTCAGGATCGATCGTCGTCGCATGTCAGGGAACATCGATGTTCTCACTTTCAACAAAGGAAAAGGGCGTATTCGCCAAACCGTGATGCCGGTCACAGGGAATCTACTGGAGTCAAAGAACCTTTGCAACTAGTTTCAGAAACTAGTTTCAAAGCCTCGACACGTAATCGTTGCTGCTGCTACCTTTGCCTGAATCGACGACCCTCTGGGGCGTCGGCTTCTATGAACGAAGGAGTTCACAATGGGACGACTATTCGCTGAGCCCTGGGTTATCGGCACAATCATTGCCGTCGCTGTCCTGCTCTTCGCGGCCCCGAGACTGCCTGTCATGGCCCGCAACATCGGGCAATCGATGCGTATCTTCAAATCAGAGGTCCGCGAGATCAAGAATGAAGGGGCTGCCATGGCCGCTTCCGCGAGCTTGGTGAACCCCGAAGAAGTGCGCCCCCAGGCAACCGGAGAAACAACCCGCACCGAGAGTGACTAGCAACTGTCAGCGAAACGGAATTTGGCATTATTCTGACACCAGCGGACCACGGCGGCAGTTGCCGTTCACCGTGGCCGACGCGCCGAATCCCTAGGCGGGCATAACCCACTAGCCAGTTGACCGAATCACGGTTATCGGCTTTTAGAGTACGGGAGTAGAAAGTAGCTGCAAGAAGTCCCGTCCATGCCTTGGCATGCAGTGTTTCCCTAAGTCAGTGTCTGGCCGCGAGGACCGGCATTGGTGCCCGTCGCGCCCAGCGCGAATGACTGGCGCTCCAGTGGAAAGACGCGTTCGCCGTCCGTCGCCCAAGGTGGCTCCCTCACGGGCATTCATGAGTCGTTGCAGGTCCTGAACTACTTCGGCCAGGGCTTGTGAGCGCAGTGCTGGGACGCCCTGTGCGGCAGGCCTTGGGCGACGATCGGCTCTCGTGCGGTGATGGCCCGACTCTGATAATGAAGAACTCGGGGCGGAACCAGTCCCCGCCGGCGCCGCCAGCGGGTCGTGGAACCTAAGCTCCACGCCCATGGAGTCTTTATCGTTCATTATTCCCCTGGGGTTAGGGCGTCGAGGGCCTGCGGGGCCTTCTCTGCCGGTTGGATGGGAAAGGGGGGCCTGTGAGAGGGAAGTCCCCTCGCCCCGGAAGTCCTAGTCCGTCTCCGGGCCAGTGCAGAAGTGGCAATCGTCATCACAGCGCTCGTCTTGCCGGAACGAGCGCTCGGCGAGTGGCCTGTATGGTCGCATCTGGTTCCTCATAAGGGTGGGATCGGAGTTGGTTGGTCTAGTAGTGCACTGATTGGGTTGTCAGGAACTCTTCAATGCCGTGGGCGCCCCGTTCCCGGCCGAATCCGGACATCCGAAAACCGCCAAAAGGCGCGTCGGGATGGGTCGGTGCGCCGTTTATGGAGACGCTCCCGGTCCTGATTTGTGTTGCGACCTTGCCGGCGTCTTCGGCAGTCGGACCCCAAACTGCGCCGCTGAGCCCGTAGGGTGAGTTGTTGGCAATGGCAACCGCTTCGTCAATGTCCACGTAGGGTACGACGGCAAGGACGGGACCAAAGACCTCTTCCTGGGCGAGTTCGTCGTTGGCGCCGGTGAGGAATGCTTCGGCGGGAACGAAATACCCTTCTGGGTCGCCGGATATGGGACCGGACGCGAGCACTTCCGCCCCGGATGCTTTCGCAGCCGTTGTCATGGCAAGAACCTTGTCACGTTGCGCTGCCGTGGCCACAGGGCCCAATACCGTTGAGGAGTCCTCAGGGTTACCAACAGAATAGCCCGCCACCCGCGCTCGGAGGGTTGCTGATACTTGATCCAGTGCCTCTGATGGAACCAAGAGCCGGGTGAGTGCGGCGCAGGTTTGTCCGGAGTTTTGAAAGCTCTTTTCGAGTGTGTTGCTGACGGCATTCCCGAGGTCGGTTCCCGGGAGAACCAGGCTGGCAGATTTTCCGCCCAGTTCGAGGGAGACCTGCTTGATAAAGCCGCCAGCCACTCCTGCGATCCTTGCCCCGGCGCGTGTGGAGCCGGTGAAGGAGACGAAGTCGATGGCAGGGTGGCTGATCAGCGCCTCACCGGTTGTTGGGCCGTCCCCGAAGACTACGTTGAAGACGCCCGCCGGCAGACCGGCTTGAGCAGCAACATCGGCCAGGATTGCGGCATTGCTAGGCGCCACCTCGCTGGGTTTCAGCACCACCGTGCATCCGGCCACGAGCGCTGGAGCAACCTTGGATGCGATCTGGTAGAGCGGGTAATTCCATGGGGTGATGCAAGCGACCACACCTACCGGGACTTTGTGAACCTGGGTTGCATCCAGCTGCTCCGTGACCATGGCTTCCGGGCCGAGACGCGCGGCGCTGCGGAAGCTGTGCACGGCGGGGGCCACTTGCATGCGGACGCATTTGTGGCGGGGTGTGCCCACTTCGGCGGTAATGCCGTCTGCCAGCTCTTCCGCCTTGGCTTCGAGACCGTCAGCGATCCTCGCGACGATCGCAGCCCGCTCCCCTACCGGTGTTGCGCTCCATAACGGAAATGCCCCGAGCGCGGCCAGGCTCGCGCGCTCTACATCTGCAGTGCCCGCTGCGGCTACCTCCCCGATGAGCTTGCCATTGGCGGGGTTGTACACGCCCATGACGTCCGAGCCAGTGGCCGGCTGCCAGTGGTTGCCGACGAAGATGCCTTTCAACTGCGCAGTTTCAGCCATTGCCCTTTTCCTCTAGCGTGTATAGAATCATATAGGAAAGTCTATAGGAGAACTTAGGATAGGTAAATATGCAAACCCCTGCCACCGAAAACGGATCCGGCCCGACAATCAGGGCAGCCATTGATGGATTGCCGCCCTACAGTGCGGGGCGCAGCGTCCGCGATGCAGCCGGGGAAGGCGCTGTTCTGGAATTGCTGGGCTTGGCCGCTAACGAGGGCCCGTATGGCCCCTTCCCTTCTGCGGCAAAGGCGGCCCTGGAGCAGGTGGCCAAAGCAAACCTTTACCCCGAGTCGGGGTTCCGAACCCTCCGCGCTGAACTGGCACGGATGCTCAACGTTGACATCACCGAGGTCGCTGTCGGTGCAGGGGGCATCGGACTCATCCATCACCTGTCGGTCGCATTGCTCGACGAAGGCACGAACATTGTGCTCTCCACTCCGACCTTCCACGCCTACGCACTCGACGCTCGGAAGCAAGGCGCGAAGACGCTGAGCACGCCGGTCCGTGCGGATGGCAGCTATGATCTCGAGGCCATGCTCGGCTTGATCAACGACGCCACCCGCATCGTCTACGTCTGCAACCCCAACAACCCCACCGGTGGCATCGTTGGCCGCGACGAATTGCTCCAGTTCATCCGGGACGTTCCGCAATACGTCACTATTGTGGTGGACGAGGCCTACTTCGAATACGCACAGTCGCAGGAATACACCGACACGGTCGCGGAGTCCGCTTTCAAGCGCCGCAACCTCGTCACGCTCCGCACTTTTTCCAAGGCATACGGCCTGGCCGGTTTGCGCGTGGCCTACCTCGTTGGCTCCCCGGAAATCATCGGTGCCGTCCAGAAGGTGCAAAGCAACTACGAAGTCTCCAGCGTCGCCCAGGCCGCAGCGCTGGCGAGCCTGAACGAGGAAGCCGAACTGGTCCGCCGGGTCGGCCTGAACAAGCAGGGCCGCGACGCTCTCACGAACGGTCTCCGCGACCTCGGCTTCGAACCCTTGGATTCACATGCCAACTTCGTCTACGTCAAGGTCGGAGATGCCAAGGCATTCACCAAGGCACTTGAAGGTGAAGGCGTCATCGTTCGCCCGGGAAACGCCATGGGAGACCCTGAAAGCGTCAGGATCACCGTCGGAACACCCGACCAAGTCAGCGCAACGATCGCCGCCCTCGACCGGGTGGTTACGAACGCTGCCAAGCAAAGCGCCTAGGCCATTTCTTCGGGGAAGCGTGAGTTAAACCTCAGTCGATCGCATAGGATTAGCTATACGGAATCGCGGGCTGTTATGAACTCCCCCGACCGTTGCGGGATAAGGCGCACCCCACGCCTCGAATGTTGTCGTTACCGCTCCGAGAGGGAGACATGTCAGTTACAGCACCAGCCTCAGCCACCCAGTCCAAGGTCGATTATGCCCACGAAATCCTGCGTAACCGCATTGTCGGCTCGCAGTACGCCGCGGGGCAGAGGCTGATCATTGACAATCTAGTCAAGGATATCGGGGTCAGCCAAGCACCGATCCGGGAAGCGTTGAGGCGGCTTGAGGCCGAGGGGCTGGTCGAGTACGGCGCGAACTCCGGTCCCTCCATCGTGCAGCTGGACAAGACCCACTGGTTCAATCTTATGGAGATGAAGGCAGTCATGGAGGCGTACGCGACCCGCGCCGCGGCTCCCTTGCTGACGGCTGAGGAGATCGCTGCATTACGGGAGACCAACGACAGCCTTCTGGGTGCCCTGGAAGAATTCGACTTCGAATCCTGGACCAGCTTGAACCGGCGGTTCCATGAGATGATCCATGACCGTTGCCCCAACGCGCTGCTTATTCAGGAGCTTCAGCGCCTGTCCCAATGGACGGACACGGTCAGCAGCCTGGTGTTTGCCCGGGAACGCGGCATCATCATTCAGACCCTGGGCTTGTCAGCGGGCAAGGAAACCATTGGTTTCCATACCCGGATCATCGACGCCATCGAAAACGGGGAAGCTGACGCCAGCCTCGAAGAGATCAGCCGAGAGCACACGTTGGTCCTGGTCCGCCGTGTCCAGGAGAAGCTGAATTCCCGTCCGGCAGCATGACCGATAACAGGGTGCTCTAGCTCGAGCGAAGCCAAAGAAGAAAGGTGGTACAGGCCGGTCGGCCTGTACCACCTTTCTTTTGTTCCGGGATTTGGCTAGAACCTGAACCAGGAATCGGTCCGCTGCAACAGTTCATCTGGAGACAGTGATGCAACGGGGTCAAGCGATGCGCTGACCTCTTCCTCCGTTGCCCAAAGCCTCTCCGAGCTGTTCCCCAGGGAATAGACGGATCCGGTGACTTCCATCAGCTCGTCCGGTTGGACTAGCAGGACATGCCGGTGCCGTAGGACATGTTGCATGAGTCCGGCGTAAAGACCGGGGTCATACCCGGTGGAGGTTGAACCGGTGATACCCAGCTCTCCTGCCGGACCACGAAGGGAGTTAGTCAGTTCATCAAGAAGGTCAGGGGAAGCGTTGTTGCTCTCGTAAGTGCCCTGCCCGGCTTCCATGTCAGCGGCGCGTTGGCGTTTGAGTGTGAGTTGCAGTTCCTTGGTTGGGGCCACCAGGACGAAGAGGGTTTCTGCGCCTGCCAATGGTTGTTCAGCCTGGTCATCGACGATGTGGGAGAGCTCAGAGAACCTGCCTCCGATATGGGGGGCCTCCACGATCAGCAGTTGCTCAAGCCCGGCGTGGTTACTGAACCACTTCCCCACCGTGGTTCGAACCCAGGAGCCCATGGCCAGGCGGATCCCCGAGTGGGTGACGCCGTCGATCTCAGGGAAGAGTGCCGATGCGGTGGGGTGGGAGTCCCAACTCTCTCGGGAGACGTCCCATTGCAGGAGACTGCTGTTTCGTCCGGCAGCGGCTGCGGCAGCGGCTATTTCCCGAACCAGCAGGCTCTTACCCGTCCCGGGCAGGCCCACGACCACGACGCAGCGGAGAACTTCGAGCTTTGTCCACAGCTCTTTCAGGTATGGCGCTGGTGGGCTTTTCAGTGCCTTGCTCACCGGAACTGGTCCACACTGGTCATGTTTCCCACCACGACCTCGATGACGGTTGGCCGGCCGGACCGGAAGGCATCTTCGAGGACCGGTCCAAGCTCCTGCGGGGAGGTGGCACGACCGTATGACGCTCCGAAGGACGTGACGAACTGTTCGAAGTTCGGGTTGACCAGGTCGGTGGCAATCACCTTGCCGCCGTAGAGGTCACGTTGCATCTGCTGGACGTTGCCGTACTGGGAATTGTTGAACAGGACAGTGACCAGACCGATGTTGTGCTGGACCGCTGTGGCCAGCTCGGTTGCTGCGAACATGAAACCGCCGTCTCCCGTTACGGACAGCACACGGGTGTCCGGCTTGGCCACCTTGGCTCCAAGAGCTGTGGGAAAACCGTAACCGAGCGTGCCCATGTAGCCGGTGGAGATGAAGGTACGGGGCTTATAGACGGGGAGCAGGATACGGCTGGCGAAGCCGATCTGGGTCAATTCGTCAACGAAGACACCGTCGACGCCTAGTGCTTCGCGGATAACGGCAAGGTATGCCGTCTGCTGGTCAAGAACGGCGCTGCGCTCTTTCCATTCCTTGTGGACCAGTGTCATCTGTTCGGTGATGTCCGCGTTCTGGATGCCCCGCTTTTCCAGACCTTCGATCAAGACCGGAAGGTGCGCTTCAAGGCGGCCGGTAATCGCCGCGTCGGGCTGTCCGTAGCGTCCATGGACGGTTTGGTCGACGTCGATGCGGATGAGCTTACGCTTGCCCTTGCCCCATCCCTGAAGAGCAGAACGGGCGCTGCCTCCGAGGGCGAGGACGACGTCCGTTTCGGCCCAGAGTGGCTTTGCCTCGGGGAGGAAGACGCTCAACGGGTGTCGGCTGTCAACGATTCCACGTCCGGTGCGGTAGCCAACGACCGGGGCCTGGAGGATCTCGGCGAGCCTGGTGACTTCCGCGGAGACGTCCTGGGCGCCGTTGGCCACGAAAATCATCGGGTTCTTGGCCTCGGCGAGGATGTTCAGGGCCTTTTCGATGCCTTCTTCGTCGATGATGTCCTCGGGCGCGTCGGCCACCGGGACGGTATCGGAGACCGGAGCTCGTTGTTCGAGCACGTCCATGGGGACTTCCAGCGCTGCCGGGCGGGGACGTCCTGAGTTCATGGCACGGATCGCATCGGCGATTTTCTGGCCGGCCTCAGCTGGATGGGTGACACGGTCGTAGTGCTTGGTCAGCGACCGCAGCATCCCTGGCTGGTCGGGGACTTCGTGGAGCGTTCCCATTTCCCGGCCGATCATTTTCTGAGAAATTTGACCGGTAAGGAACAGCATCTTGGCGTTCAGGCCGTAGGCCGTGGCGAGGGCTGCCCCCGCGTTGAGCGCCCCGGGGCCGGGCACGACGTTGCAGATGCTCGGCTTTCCCGTGGCCATGGTGTGTCCAAGTGCCATGTAACCGGCACCTTGCTCGTGGCGGGTGTGGATGATGCGGATGTCATCGCCGGCATCGTAGAAGGCGTTGTAAAGCCAGTCGTTCTGAACGCCGGGGAGCCCGAAGACGGTGGTGAGTCCGTTGGCCTTGAGGCTGCTGACGACGGCCTCGCCGCCGGTGTTGTAAGTGGTCATGGGATTACTTTTCTCCTGGTTGTGGAAGTGGGATGCGTAGGAAGTCTCGGCCGACCCAGACCTCGCCGGTGAATTCGGCGGCTGCTTCGGCGAGGATCTCTTCGTCCGAAGCAGGGCCGAAGGTCCCTACCGGGCTCAGCAGAAGCCCTGAGACCCCTGCAGCGGCAGCGACCTGTCCAGCGCCCTTGGGATCGCTGTGGACGCTTCGCATCCGGGGCAAAACGAGAGTGGCCCGCTCAGCACTGAGATAGTCCGTGGCGTTTGTGAGGTAGGTCGTTTCATGGATCAACAGGTCACATCCGCGCGCAAGGGTGCTTAAGGATTCGCTAGGCCTTGTGTCGCCGGAGAAGCAAACGCTCCGTCCTGCCTGATCGATCCGGTACCCGAAGGCAAACTCGACAGGCGGGTGTTCAACCATCGCGGCCGTGACCGTGACAGAGCCGTCGTCGAAGATTTCAGGGCCCGTAATTTCATGCACGCGCACAAACTCGCGCAGGTGCCTGCGGCCTTCATCGTTCATGCGCGACTGGATATCGAAGTCGAACGCTTCGTAGTGCAGTTCGAAAAGACGGGCCACCGGTGGTGGGCCAATGACTTCGACCGGTGCACGCAGTTGTGACCATGCAAGGTGCAGGAACATGGCCACATCTGCGACGTGGTCGATGTGGTGGTGCGTGATCAGAATCCGGCGAAGGCTGCCAAGGTCCAGTCCGGCGCTAACGAACTGGCTGATGGTTCCGTTACCACAGTCGACGAGAGAGATGTTCTGGTCCACCACCAGGGCATGAGAGACGGGCCGTCGGCCTGGCTTTGGCGTCGGGCCGCCAGCTGAGCCAAGCACGACAAGCTCGTTTCTACTGGCCGTCTGCTTAGGGGCATTCGCCTCACCCATGTGCGGCATCGTTGCGTCCGGGCTCACTTTGAATGTGCTGGGACGCGTGCGGGTTCAGCCGATGCGCCGATGAGGTTCTTCCTGAAGGTCTCGGGCAGCTTCCACATCGCGATGAGTCCGACAGCGCTGATCACGATCAGGTAGAACGCCGGCATCAGTTTCAGGCTGGTCGAAGCAACGAGGAATGCCGCCACGTAGGGTGCTGTGCCGCCGAATAGGGCGTAGGCAACGTTGTAGCCCAGGGAAGCTCCGGAGTAGCGGACCTCGGTCGGGAAAAGCTCGGTCTGCGCAACGACTACGGCTACCGAGATGGCTGTGCCGGGAACGATGGCCATGATCTGGCCGACAATTGCCCCGACAAGGCTGCCGGAACCGATCAGGAGGAAGGCGGGGACGGCCAGGACCATGAGGCCGACGGTGCCGCCGATGAGGAGAGGCTTACGTCCGATCCTGTCGCTCAGGAGTGCATAGAACGGAATCATGGCGGCGGCCAGCAGCAGGGTTACCGAGGTGGACAGCAGCGCGGCGCCGGAGCTGAGTCCGATGGTGGAGATCAGGTACGTGGAGGCATAGGTCTTGGCTACGTAGGACGCGACGGCTTCCACCATGACGATGCAGATGAGAAGAAGGAGCGCCTTCTTGTGATGACCGAACAGCTGCTTCATCGGAACGCGCTGGTGTTCGCCCTCTTCCTTGGCCACAGCAGCCTGGAAAGCGGGGGTTTCTTCGACCTTGAAGCGGAGGTAAAGGCCGATGCCGGCCAAAGGCAGGGAGAGCAGGAACGGAATCCGCCAGCCCCATGCCATCAGCTGGGCCTCACCCAGTACGGCGGTCAAGCCTGCCACGAGGGAGGCAGCCACGACGAAGGCCACGATGCCAACTGCCTGGATGCTGGATGTCCACAATGCGCGGCGGCCTTTGGGGGCTGACTCGGCCAGGAAGGCCGCCGCGCCCGAGGTTTCACCGCCGGCAGACAAGCCCTGGAGCAGGCGGAGGCAAATGAGCAAAATCGGAGCGAAAACTCCAATGGCTTCATAAGTGGGCAGCAGGCCGATGGCAGTGGTGGCACCACCCATGAGCAGGATGGTGGTGGAAAGCACCGCCCGGCGTCCCAGCCTGTCCCCCAGGCTGCCGAAGATGACCGCTCCGACAGGACGGGCAAGAAAGGCTACCCCGAAGACAGCCAACGCGGACAGGATGGAGGTGGTCGGATCGCTGCTCGGGAAGAAGACCTTACCCAGCACCGTGGCGAGGTAACCGTAGACTCCAAATTCGAACCATTCCACAGCGTGCCCGAAGCACGCAGCAAAGATAATCCTCGGCTTGGGGCGAGGCAAAGTGTTGGTTGGGGTGGCCATGGATGGCCTTCCTTTCTGATGCTACAGCCCCGTCAGGAGCGTGTGGCCTGGCGGGCTTTTGAATTGTTGCTGTCGTTGTCGTCTCGGGCGGAGTGGCCCTTGCCCAAGTGCTCGGCGAGTGTGAAGGCTGCCGTTAGGGCTGGCCCCAGAGACGCTCCGGAACCGGCATATCCCGGACCCATGAGTGCCGCCGCGTTTTCGCCGACAGCAAAGAGGCCCTCAATCGGGACTCCGTCGTGGTCGAGGACCCGTGAGATATGGTCCGTGACCAGACCACCCTTGGTCCCGTTGGCGCCAAGGACAACGGGAACGGCGAAGAAGGGACCTTGGTCGATCGGACCCAGGCAGGGATTGGGGTGATGTGCTTCGTCGCCGTTAAACCCGTCATGCGGATTATGACCCCGGCCGAACTGCTGATCGGTGCCTGCTTCGGCCATACGATTCATCTCGGTGACGGTGGTGATCAGCCCGTTGGGGTCGATGCCGGCCTGTTGTGCAAGCGTTTGGAGATCTTCGGCTTGGATGAACTCATCTGGAAGGGACGCATTGGGTCCTACCCCGGCAACTGTGCGCCGACTCCGGAAGGCGGAGTCGAAGATCAGCCATGCTGGTTGGTTGGGGAATCGGTGGCTGGTGGGATCGAACGTGAAGAAGGCCTTGCCGAGGTCGTTATAGGAACTGGCTTCATTGACGAACCTCTTCCCTGCCGCATTTACGAGAAGGGACCCCGGGTAGGCCAGCTCCCGCACAACATTTCGGTGCAAAGGGGCTGAGTCGATGGATTCCCCGGCGATCGACACGGCAGCGGTCCACCATGCCTCGCACATGCTTCGCAAGGTACCCCCCAAAGAGGTGCCCAGCCTCAGCCCATCGCCCTGCGAGCCAGGTGCTGCGGTGGGAGCAATGTCGACTGGTGGCAGGAATGCTGAGCGAAGGGCTGCATTCCGGGCAAACCCACCTGCGGCGAGCACTACGTTGCCTGCGCTGATCTGCCCTTTGGCGGTATCCAGTACGAAATGGCCGCCCTCTCGTCTGACGGCGCGGACCGCGGCCTGAACTTGGAAGTCCACGCCGCGGCGGAGCGCAGCCTTTACCAATCCGGCAACAAGCCCTGATCCTTGGGTCCGCACATCATTGGCTGTGCGTTCACGAAGGACAGGTTCGGGGATTCCGGTGCGTGACTCCGGGCCGGTGATCGGACCTCGTGTCGGCGACGTCCGGACGCGATGACGCCACTCACCAAGTTCGTCCGTGGTCACCGGCAGCGGTTCCACGGAGCGCCCCCAGGCCGCCCCGTCCCAGTCGGGGTGGTAGTCGGGACGGTCGATGCTGACTATCGGCATTTCAAGTTCGTTTTCGAGGTAAGCGATGAACCGGGGGCCGTTGACCACGAAAGAGTGCAGTGCAGCCTCAGAGGTCGTTCCCAGGGACAGGCGCCGGAGGTACTGCAGGGCTTCATCAACCGAATCTTCCAACCCCGCCCTGCGCATGGCGGCAGAACCCGGGATCCACATCTGGCCGCCGGAGAGCGCAGTCGTCCCGCCGAGGAACTGCGTCGATTCCAACACGGTGACCGAGAGACCACGATCGGCCGCGGCACAGGCCGCAACGAGCGCGGCTCCGCCTGAACCGGCAATCGCCACATCGTAGAAGAAGCGATTCATAGGTTTCACGCCCCCGTCCATGGCTGCGAGGTCGACGGATAAACCATCATGCTCGTTGCGGATCTCATCGGGCTTGTTCTCCTTCGCGGCTGATTACGGCCAAGCAGATAGTTGTCTGGATCACCGGGCCGTGACGACCATCATGCTATTGGAAATCCTATAGGAGATCCTTCAATAATGAAATCGGGAGGAAAATGGAAGGTCCACTGTCACGAACCACCCCTTCCATACAAGATATGAAATCGTATGCAATAGGTATGGTCACGAACGGGGTGGTGGTCAATGGACTGAGCGTTTAGAGCACCAGAATCTTGGACAGGAAGTCCCGGGCACGCTGGGTTGTGGAGTTCTCGAAGAAATCGGTCGTCGGGAGGTCTTCGAGGATCTTGCCTTGATCCATGAAGACAACCCGGTCGGCTGCTCTTTTGGCGAAGCCCATCTCGTGGGTTACGCACAGCATGGTCATGCCATCTTTCGCCAAACCGGTCATGACGGCGAGCACTTCGTTAACCATTTCGGGGTCAAGGGCTGAGGTGGGCTCGTCAAACAGCATGACCTGGGGGTCCATAGCAAGGGTACGGGCGATGGCCACCCTTTGCTGTTGGCCGCCGGAGAGGTTCTGCGGGTACTTGCTGCTGTGCGCTTGCAGACCAACGCGTGCCAGAAGCTGGGCGGAGCGTTCCATGGCCTCGGCCTTGCTTCGACGGAGAACCTTGACCTGCGGCAGGGCGACGTTCTGCGCGGCGGTCAGGTGCGGGAACAGTTCGAAGTGCTGGAAAACCATGCCAACTTCCAGGTGGAGCTTTCGGGGAACCTTTTTCCCAGGATTGAGGGTGAATCCGGCGATGTCGATCGAACCGGAGTTGATGGGTTCCAGCCCGTTGAGGGTTTTGATGAATGTGCTTTTGCCGGAGCCTGAGGGGCCGCAGATGACGACGACTTCGCCCTTTTCTACCTGCAGGGAACAGTTCCGCAGCACTTCCACGTCTCCGTAGGACTTGGAGATGTCCTTAACAGTGATCATGTGTTGTCCTTTGCTTGGTCGGCGGGACTGGCGCCCGCCCGCCGCCCGTCTTAGTGGTGGAGGGCCCGAAGGAACTCGATGAACCGGGGGTGTGTGGGATTGTCGATGGTTTCTTTGGCAGGTCCGTCTTCGGCGATTTGACCGCTCTCCATAAAGATGACCCGGCTGCCGACTTCGCGTGCGAAAGCGAGTTCATGGGTGACCACGATCATGGTCATTCCTTCGGCGGCAAGCTGCTTCATCTCCTCCAGAATGTCGATGCGGAGTTCAGGATCAAGGGCTGAGGTGGCTTCGTCAAAAAGCATGACGTCTGGTTCCATGGCCAAGGCCCGGGCAATGGCCACGCGCTGCTTTTGTCCGCCTGAGAGGGCGCTGGGGAAGAAGTCGGCTTTCTGGTCCATGCCCACTTTTTTCAATCCTGCCCGTGCGAGCCGTTCAGCTTGGTCACGGTTGATGTTCCTGGCCCGAAGGGGGCCAATCATGGCGTTTTGGAGGACCGTCTTGTGGGGGAAGAGGTTGAAGCTCTGGAACACCATGCCCATGGACATCCGCCATTGCGCAAGGGCCTGGGCCTCCGCTTTCCGGGCTTTGAAATCAAAGAAATCGATCTGGCTGTTTGACCAGGTTTTGCCTTTGAACGTGATGGACCCGGTGTCCGGCGGGGCGATGAGGTTCATCGAGCGCAGGAGTGTGCTCTTGCCGCAGCCACTGGGGCCGACGAGAACTACCACTTCACCCGGGTAGATGTCGAGGTTGATGCCTTTGAGGACTTTGACTTCCTTGGCAGTGCCGGCGTTGTAGGTTTTGGAGACCTTCCGGAGGGAGATGATCGGCGTCTCTTCCGGGGTGGCGCCAGGGTCTAGCGCTGTCTCCGGCGCGGAAGTTATTTCGCCCTCTGCGGCGGTTCCGGTGGTGAGGAGTTCTTCGCCGTTCTTAACCAGCGGATCGTTCATGGCCTGTGACCCTTTCATACTGTGAGGCCGCCGTCGGCCGTGAAGGCGGCGCCAGTGACGTAGGAAGATTCGTCGCAGGCGAGGAAAGCAACCAGATTGGCGATTTCCTCATAGCGGCCTTCCCTTTTAAAGGGGACGATTTCGCGTACCCGGGCCCGGCGCTCTGCCATCATTTCCTCTGAGGAGATGACCTTGCGGTCGGCCATGAAGTTTTCGAGGATTCCCGGGCAGACGGCGTTGACCCGAATGTTTAAGTCTGCGAAGTCACGTGCTGTGACTTTCGTCAGCTGCAACAGGGCGGCTTTCGAAACGCTGTAAGCCGCTTCGTTGGTGGAGGCCTTGAAGGAGGCAATGGACGCCGTATTAACGATGACTCCACCTCCTGCTTCGATCATTGAGGGGATTACCCGTGAGGTCATCAGGAAGGCCGAGCGGAGATTTACTTTCATGGTCAGATCCCAAACAGCCAGGGGCGTATCCACGACGTTTCCCGTTGGGTTGATGCCTGCGTTGTTGAACAGGATGTCGATTCGCCCAAAGGCCTCTAGTCCTGCCTGTACCAGCCCGTTGACTACGGTTTCCTCGGATACGTCGCCTGCGGAGGTGAGTACGGTGGATCCGTATTCTGCCCGGCATTTCGCTGCGAGGGTTTCCACTTTTTCCTGATCCAGATCGGTGAGAATCAGGTTTGCGCCCTCGGAGGCAAAGCGCCGGGTGGAGGCCTCCCCCAAGCCGCCGGCAGCTCCTGTGATGAGGACTACCTTTGATTGAAAACGCATGGGAACCTTCCGTATTTGATGGTGACATGTGGTCTACACAGGGCAGTGGGTTTGTTTCAAGCTTCACGACGGCCCGGTTTGGCTGTCGGGAAGCTGATAGCTAGTCGGGCAGGGTCACGGGATGCGAAGCTTCCGTTCGACCCAAGAACTGAAGATCGTCATGATGAACACGACAACCACGTACATGAGCCCGACCAGCGTGTAGTACTCGAAGTACTGGAACGTCTTCGCTGCTGTGTGGCTGGCCCGGTACATGATGTCGGCGACGCCGATGACGCCGATGATCGAAGAGTCTTTAAGGATGATCGTCAGCTGGCTCACGAGGGAGGGAATGGCGACGCGCACGCCCTGGGGCAGGATGATGTCCGTGTAAGTGCGCGTGGTGGTCATGCCCAGAACTGCGGCCGCTTCGCGCTGACCTGGGCCGACGCTGGACAGTGCCGAACGCAGGATCTCTGCGATGTAGGCGCTATTCAAGATGGTGAGGCCGATGATGCCGGCCATAATGGGTGGGATGGACACTCCCGTGAAGGCCGGAAGGGCGAAGTAAATGAACAGAACGTACACGTAGGCCGATAGTGACCGGAAGACCTGCGTCAGCGTGAAGGCCACCTTCTCCAGCCAAGATAACCCGCTTTGCCGCATGAGAGTGAGTATCAGCCCACCGATGCAAGCCAGGCCGAACGACGCGAAGGTCACTGCCAGAGTGACGTAGATTCCTTCGGATATGGCTCCAGTGGACCCCAGGACTGGACCCCAGGTGGCCCAGAGTTTATCGAACCATTCGCTCATTTGATCCGCAGCCTCCTTTCGGTGAGGGTGAAGACGAAGGACGCTGCAAACGCCATGAGGATAAGGATTACCGCCAAGGCACCGTACGCCTCGAAGGGTAGGAACAGCCCGGTTGAGATGTCCTGGGCAACGAAAACAGCTTCAGCAACGCCGATCACGGCCGCGTAGGTGGCGCCTTTGAGCTGCATAACGAAGACGTTGCCCAACTGGGGCAGGGCTATCCGGATAGCCTGGGGGAAGAGCACGGCCGTGTACGCCTGCCATCGAGTCATTCCAAAGGATTTTGCCGCCAGGGCCTGCCCTTTATCCAATGCAAGGAAGGAGGACCTGAAGACTTCGGCCGTCACGCCGGAGGTGGCAAGCCCGAGGGCAATGATCGCGGCCGCCACCGCAGGAATATTAAATCCGGCCAGCTGCGACACACCGAAGTACACCCAAAGCAGCAAAACGTATAACGGGGCCCCGCGGACTATCTGGACGATGATGTAGGAAACCGTTTTGGAGAACTTGTTTCCGCGGGACATCGAGGCCAAGCTCAGTCCGATGAGAACAGTAAGCACAAAGCTGGCCACGGCAATGTAGATATCAACCGCTGCCCCGGCAAGGAACAGGTCATACCGGCTGAGGACTTCGCCCCATTTCATATCAGGCATTTTTTCCTAAGTGGTTATTCGGTTGCCGGGATCCGGCTAGACCTGAGAGAGGGCGCCGCCCGGGCCAACCGTGACGACCGGGAGCTTGAATTCGCTCCGGAGCGCATCCCCAACCCACTTGTTCCAAAGTGCTGCGATCGTTCCGCGTGCGGCTTGGTAGCGCAGCCAGTTTGAAATCCACATCTGCGACTTGACGTCGCCCTGGGGCAGCAGGAAAGTGTTGAAGTCAACGTACAGAGGGTCGCCCGGAAGAACGCTCAGCCCCGGATTGTTCCGAATGCCGTTCATGACATTGAAAATGGACGCGAGCGTGACATCGGCCCGACCGGAAGCTACTTCAGCGATCGCGACCGTGGCGTCCGCCAGTGCGACGAAGGTGGCCTTGGGATAGCGCTGGGCGCCGATGGCAGCTTGAGAGGAGCCCTGGATCACGGCGATTTTGATTGCAGGGTCATTCAGCTGTTCGTCTTTTTCGAGCGTGCTGCCCGGCTTGCGCACAGCATAGATGGGTGCGTAGTTTGCAGGAATGTCGGCGAACAGTCCCTCGTTGGCTCGCGCGGGCAGGTTCGTGACTGGTTCCAGCATCTCAACCTTGCCCGACGCCAGGGCGGGTACCAGTTGCGCGAAGGGCATTTCGGTGAAGTTGATCTTGATGTCCTTGTCCAGGTCGGCCATCATCAGCTTCACCATCTCGACGCTGAATCCGTCCGGCTCCCCCGCCGAGTTACGGAACTGCATCAACGGCGTTGAGAACTCCCAGCCCAGATTCGCTTCCTTGGTCCGGCGCCATTTATCGATCAGTGCCTCCTTGTCAGCGGCGTTTGACCCTCCCCCGCCGGATCCCCCATCCGCAACGGGAATGAGTCGCGTCGCTCCAAAAACAGCGGCACCGGCTACAGCGCCGGCGATCAGGCCTCGACGGCCAGGATGCTCGCTCGACTTAGTGGTCGCGGTTTCCTGGGAGTCATTCTCGGTCTTGTCGCTGATGGCCATCTCAAGTCCTTCCTTGTGGGGACGCGCCCACCAAGGGCCACGTCGATGTGATGCAAATCATGCTATCTCATTTCGTATAGGAAAACCTACAGGTTCATAGTGGTATTTGGAAGTTTCCGGCAGATTGCCGCTTGATGACGATTTTCAGCCGTCGGAGGCCGGGGAACTGGCAGACGGGATGCTGGCCAAGGCGAGAAGCTTTGTGTTTGCTTGCGAAGGTGTACCGACTGGTATGCGCACCCCCGTCGGGTCACCTACATAGGGCTGCGCAAGCACGCCTCGGAACGGCAGCCTTCTGGCGTAGGCCATAGGGTCGGGGTTCTTGGATTTCCACGAAGTTCGCGTGGGGCCGGTAGTAATCCAGCCCGAGCGCGTCCAGACCATGCTGCAGGTCAAAAAGACTGCGGCGGTTCAGCTCCACTCTTCGCTCAAGCTCATCCCTATCCTGCTGGCTTGCCTTCGCCGCAGCTTGAGCCACGGAGGAGATCCGGTCGGTGCTCTGAAGCTTCTGGATGGCTGAAATTGGTCCTGGCGGACCCGCGATGTAGCCGATGCGAAGCCCGGCCATGCCGTAGGCACGGGAAAAGGGCCGCAGTGTTACGAGATTTGGGCGGCGGAACTCAATCTCTTTGATCGTGTCGGGGAAGTGCCCTTCGCGGATATACTCCATGGAGGCCTCATCGACGACAATCCATATGGACTCCGGGACTACCTCAACGAACCGCAGCAGGTCATCCCGACCAACAATTGCCCCGGTCGGGTCGTTGGGGTTACGGATGTACACCAACCGTGTCTTGTTGTTGATTGCTGAGAGCATGGCCAGGAGGTTACTCGCGCCGTCGGTCCTGAGCGGGACCTGCGGCGCGACCGCCTCTTGCTTCAGGGCCTCGCGCTCATATGCGGCGACCGTAGGGCCGGAAGTGACGATGTTGGCTCTTTCATCAAGGAGGGCAACAGACAGTGGTGGATCAGGCTCCTTGCGCCAGCGCCGGCGGCCACATGCTCCAAAGGACTGTCGAAATGGGTGGCCAATTCCTGACGAAGTTGGCCATGGCCTGCCTCGGGGTACGTGTTGGCGGAGCTGACTTCTTTCATCGCCGCGGCCAACGCCGACTCGAAGGGGCCCAGTGGGCTTTCGCGCGCTATCGGAGCACGCAGGATCATCCTGAAACCGTTTTCCTTCATGAGCTTTATGTCTAGTTGGAGCCACGATCAACGTCCCGCCCTGAGCGGTACGCCGAAGGGGGTCAACACTGTCGGGGCAGCTACCGTGCCTTTGCCTCGTAAGTAGAAATTCTATTCACGTCTTGTCAACGGACTGCCGATCAGCGGATTGTTGGACCAACAGTCCTGCCGCGCACGTCCTCCTCAAACAACAAGTGACGCAACAATTCCTCGAGGATCAACACCGGAAACTTCTCGTACTCGGCAAGCGTATAAATCCTGACGGTTCGGTGAGCCGCCGATAACGGCGCATATGTCGCGCCACCGTACGACCAGCACCTCTTGCCCGTAGGTCCCGTGAGTGCCTGGGACTACTAAACGCATCCCGCCGGGTTGCGTTCGACGCCCTGGCGCGTTTGGACAGCCAGACTCCTTCCCTGGCAGCGACCTTTTGCCGTCGCATGAAACCTGGACCGTCCACGGTCATGGTGCCGCGGCTATGGATCCGCATGAATTACCAGATGCATATCCGCTGTAGGGCTTTCTGAATAGCCGCACGCTTCGCTGAGCCTATTGGTGGCGCCGCGATCGGCACTTTGGTCCCCATCGAGCGGCCACCACTGAGAGTCACGTGAGACAACGGACAAGGGAACAGGACAATGAATTCGCTTACCATCAAGGACCCCGCCGACATGCTCAGCTTCATCGGCCACACCCTCGGCTTCTGGCCCACAGCGAGCCTCGTCTGTATCACCCTCGACAACGACAAAGTCGGCGCGACCCTCCGCATCGACCTCCCCCAATAACCCGGCTTGGAGGTCCACTTCGCTCGAACAGTCGCCGCCTACCTCACGACGGATGAACGAGCCAACGGCATCGTCTTCGCCCTCTACACCAATGAACTCCCGGAACCAGGAGAAGCTCGTCCGCACCGCAAGACCATTGCCGCCCTCACCGGAGTCCTCGCCCAAAAAGGCATCACCATCCGCGACGGCATCTACGTCACCAGCACAGCTGTCTCCCCCTACGACACCCCACCCGGACCCGACATCGCCATCCCCCTCAGCACCACCGAATACTCACAAGTCAACGCCGAATTCATCTACCGCGGCAGCACCATCGAACCTTCGAACCATTTGCTCCTCCCAGCGGCGACCCACAAGCAAGAGCACGCAACCGCCGTCGAACACCACAAACAAACCATCCTCAGCCGGCCGCCAGCGAATGCCACCCACGACGGACACCAACTCTGGACCACAATGCTGGAGACCAAGGACTACCCCACCGACCAAGACGTCCTGAAGCTCATCGCCTACTTCCAGTTCCCGCACATCCGCGACCGGCTCATGGCAGACATCCCCGGCATCGACGAACCGCCCGAACGCATCCTCTTCGCCCAAACCACCACAGCACCGGACTGGTCGCGCATCGAATGGGCCAAACAACTCCTCACCCACACCTACACCCTCACTGCACCAGAACACGCAGCGCCGATCCTCACCACCATCGGCTACATCAACTGGTGGGAAGGCAGAGGATCCAAAGCCCACCAATACCTCCAACTCGCCCTCGACACCGACCCCGGATACCGCTTCGCACGGCTCACCGACCACATGCTCGGCGCAGGCATCATCGCAGGATGGAACACCAACAAAACCACCGCCTGCAAGAACAACCTCGACATGCCATGAGCCCCCGTCTTGCTTAGCTTTACGGAACATCCGTTATCGGCGTTCGAAAGTTCTCGGAGGTGGGAGACTGGCGCTCATCTTTGGTTCACCCCGCTCCACGCGCATTTTCGAACTTACCCCTCGTTTGGTAGCGCGTAGGACCGGCCCTCGACAGTCCATCAGTCAAGATGTATCGCTTATCATGCTCATTGACGCGTGACAATTCGCCGTGCTCCACTTATTGCTCAACATACGGACCCTGCTGCGAGGGCCGTTTATCCGATGAGCGCGGCACACACTGGAATGGAGAGCTGCAAATGACACTGGCCAAGAGGATCGCGCTTCACATTTCCCGCCTGCAAATGGGTCAAGGGCAGGAAATGCGGCGAACACAATTTGCGGAGCTGGTGCCGCAGCCAAGTTCTGTGGTCATGCTGGGTGACAGCATCACTGAGGGTGGTGAATGGCATGAATGGTTTCCAAACCAAAACACCATCAACCGTGGAATCGGCGGGGAAACTGCCGAGCAGGTTCTCGCCAGGACTGACACAGCAATCAATGCGCCGCGTGCAGTCTTCATATTGATAGGCACCAACGATCTTGTGCTGAGATACACTCCGGAAGAGGTTGCTGCCAACGTATCAGCCATCTTGCGACGGATTCAGGCGGCCACCCCCGGCACAAGGCTCTATGTTCAGAGCATCATGCCCCGCGGCCCCCGCTGGCGGCAAAGCATAACGATTACAAATACCCTGCTCGCCGTCGTAGCAAGACAGCACGATGCGGAGTACTTGGACCTTTGGCCAGCACTCGCCGATGACAACGGGAACCTTCGGCGCGGGTTTTCACTGGACGGATTGCACCTGACTGGAGCCGGCTATCGCGCGTGGTGCGATGAGCTCGATCCTCACATGGCAGAACTGGCCACGTCGCCGGCAGTCGGCGCGTAACTCAGCCTTGCTGGGCCAGTGATTTTCTCGGAGTTCTGCGGACGGGACATAGGACTGGCCCGGCGGGTAGAGCCGGCAGGAACTTACACGGTACAGGTGTGCTAAGACCGTTCACCGTGCTCGCGGAACGGGAAGCTCACCCTCGCTACGGACAGCAGAAAGGGACAAATTTTCCTCACCTCGCTCCCCCACACCAGACGACATCGAAGGAATCGTCTCCGTCTTCGGCCAGGCACTCGACCACCTTCAAGGCCAGAAGTGAAGCGAAGAGATGCGACAGCCCGGCGCGCACAAACAGAACAGCAATTCCCGATGACAGGTAGCCATTGCCCGGAAACGTCCTGGTGGCGACCGGTCCTACCTGGCACAGTCGAAGCGCGAATTATCCGAAAAGAGGACTTGATGCCTCCAGTCAACGGAACCGGGGTGAGCTGGCCTAGGCTGCCCTTCCCCTGAATTTGTTCAGATCGGAGTGTGCGCGCAACTCAGTGTGGCCCCTGGGCAGAAGAAAGGCAGGAGGGGAGCCTTCGGGCAGGGCACCATCGAAGGGCTTCACAAATATGATTCGTTTCAATTATCGTTGACACGCGACAATAGAGCTGCTTTTATGTAATTCCCATCACTTCCAGGAGTCTTCATGAGCAGTACGCCAATAATTGCCGGCTTCTACCCGGATCCTTCAATATGCCGGTGCGACAGCATGTACTACATCGCCAACTCCAGCTTCGAGTTTGCGCCAGGAGCTCCGATTCACGGCAGTGCCGACCTGACAACCTGGACGCCGATAACTAACGCACTCAGCAGGGAGAGTCAGCTTAATGTTCGTATGGCTCCGCCCAGCACTGGTGTCTACGCCACGACCCTTCGCTATCACGGCAAGTTCTGGTTGGTAACCACGAACGTTCTCGAGTGCGGACGGGGACAACTGCTTGTGTCAGCCGAAGACCCTGAGGGCCCCTGGTCTGATCCCGTCTATGTCGAGGGAGCTGTCGGCATCGACCCGGATTTGTGTTGGGACGAAGACGGCCTCTGTCACCTGACGTGGGTGTCATCTGTTCCAGGCCTCCAGGGCATAGCGAGCGTGCCTGTTGACCCAGAAACCGGAGTCATGCTGTCCGAACCCAGACTTTTGTGGCAGGGTACTGGTCTGGCCCATCCTGAGGGTCCGCACCTTTACCGTCTGAATGGATGGTGGTATTTACTGCTGGCCGAAGGCGGAACTGAGCGGGGACACGTCGCGACCATCGCGCGATCTCGAACCCTGGACGGTGCTTTTGAGCCCTCACCAAGCAATCCCATCCTGACGCACCGCAGCACGAGTGACCCTGTGCAAAATACGGGGCACTCGGATTTGGTGGAGTTGGAGGATGGTTCCTGGGCGGTGGTATATCTAGGTGTCCGGCCGCGGGGCCGTAGCCCTATGTTCCATGTCAACGGTCGCGAAACGTTCCTGGCGGGCGTTGCATGGATCGACGGGTGGCCCGTTATTGATGAGGAGAGATTCACGCCAACGCCTCCTACGCACTCCTTCGTTGACAATTTTGACTCCCGGAAATTGGATCAGCGGTGGATTTCGCCGAACGTGCATCTCCAGGACTTCATCTCAAGTCAGACGCCGGCCGGAATTAAGATCGATGCGCCTAAAGAAGATGAACCTCAAGGCATGCTTCTGGCCAGGGCGCGCGATAGGGAGTGGATTGCAGAAGCGACCATCGACGTAAGTACCGGTTCCTGCCGGTTCCTTCTCAGAATCGATAGTGCCCATTGGTACGGACTCGTGGTTAATGAAACGAGCGCCGAAGCCGTTGCAGCTATCGGCCCCTCCATCGCCTCTCTGGGCCACCTGGCCGTAGAGGACAGCCGCAATGTCACTCTGCGGATTACGGTTCGTGAACCGGGAGAAAACCCGCTTTATCCAGCCCACGAACCGGACCTTGTTGAGCTTTCCATCCTGACGGCGGGCGGAGACGAACAAATCCTTGCCACCCTGGACGGTCGTTACCTGTCAACGGAAGTAGCAGGTGGTTTCACCGGACGAACCTTCGGTATCGAGCCGACAGCGGGCGCGATTGTCGCCAAACGCATTTCCTATCTAACTTTGGAGAACGCAGGCACCCCCGGGTGTGAACGTGAACTTCAAGCATCCGGAGCCAACAAAACTTAGCCCACCCAAAGAACAACACCAGCGCCGCGACCCCAGACCGGACTGCGCGGTGTGATGTCAAACCGGGCAACTCCCTGCGGTCCAAAGGGGAAGCCAAGTAAGGGTGACGCCGGGAGTTAGGCCTTTTCCGTGTGTGCCTTTGTCCTGAGGTGCGCCCCCCGACGGGTGCCGCCGATACCACGTGTCATACCGGGGGTGTCCCCTATCCATGGGACCTCCCGCACGCTATTGACACGAGTCAATTACAATGTTCATATAGTCCGGTGGTGGCAGTTGCCGCCCCCGAATTTGGATGTCAACGGAGCCGTCATGAAAGATCAGTCAGAATCCACCAGCCACGTCGTTCCGGGCTCGTTACCCCAGAGCTTCACCGCCGAGGCCTTGGCAGAGCGCCCAGAAACCCGGGATTCAGTCGGAGAAGCGCCTGCTATCCCCAAGGTCGGGGCGTGGTTCACCACCGTTTTCGCGCTGACCTATTTCGGGTTTTTCCTTGTCTTGCTCATGCCTACATTGTTCAGCCTCGCGTACAAAGTGCAGCTGATAGACCCCGGGACCAAAGAGGCGACTCTTGGTCTCATTATTGGCATCGGCGGCTTCATTAGCCTCGTGACAGGTCCAATTTTTGGTGTCCTCAGCGACGCCACCCGCACACGGTGGGGACGTCGCCGGCCCTACCTCATTGGGGGTCTGGCGCTCTCACTCGTAAGTGCCGTCATCATCGCGCTAGCATCAGACGTCTGGGTCATTATCATCGGATGGATCATCGCCCAACTCGGCGCCGGCTCAATCAGCGCAGCCCTGAATCCTACCCTCGCCGAACGCGTGCCGGACTATCAGCGCGGCCGGTTGGGTTCCCTTAGCGGCGTGGCAGCATCAGTTGCCGGAGTCGTGGCAACTCTGGCGGGCAGCTTCCTGACGAGCAACCTGTTGCTCCTTTTTCTGGCGCCCGTGGCAGTGTTTGCCGTCGCGGCGGCACTGTGGCTGGTGACCGTGCCCGATGCCCCTGCCCCCAAGGAAGCCCGCATCGGTTCGCTGATGGACATTTTCCGTCACCTCGCCTTCAACCCTAAAAAGCACCAGGACTTTGCATGGGTTTGGGTGGGAAAGTTCGCACTCAATATCGGATTCTCCTTCTTCTCGACCTACCAGTTCTACTTCCTGTTGGACCGCATGGGCTTCACACCCGAGACCGCAGGCCAGCAGATGGCAACGGTCGGCGGCCTCAGCCTTCTCGGGACGCTCCTGTTCACCCTCGGCGGCGGCTACCTGTCTGATCGGTTGCGGCGCCGCAAGCCATTTATCTACCTGTCCTCGGCAATGATCGCCGCTGGTTCCATCGCGATTGCCATCTCCCCAGACTTCCTCACCTACATCATTGGCGGTGTCGTGCTGTCAGCAGGTATCGGAGCCTTCAACTCGGTAGACCTGGCACTCGCAGCAGACGTTGTTCCGAAGGGGAACGAGAACGGCAAATGGATGGGCATCTACTTCCTCTCGGGAAGCCTCGCCAGCACTGTGGGCCCCGTCATGGCACCCCTGGTCCTGGCCGTCGGCGGTACGGGGGCTAACTACACCGCGCTGTTCATCGTTGGCGGCCTTCTCAGCCTCGGCGCTGCTATCACTGCTGCCCGGGTGCGTGGGGCGAGATAACAATCCATCGAGGCGCGGACATCGGTCCGCGCCTCCTTGAATAACCATTTCCGGCACCCAGAACAAACGTTTCTTACTGGGCGCCTGACACACAGCGAAGCAGGAGAAAGGCTCTCGATGACTAGCAACGTTACGGAACCTCCCGGCACCGACCGCGACGAACAAGGTGACGGAAAAATACGCCGATGGCACGGTACCTTTGTCGGCCCGGCGAAAGCCTCGGACGCTGATGATCCGGCAGCTTACTTCCGGAGGGAATTCGACCTTGCAGAACGTCCTATTCGCGCTACTTTACGTGTAACGGCACTCGGTATCGTGGTCCCGTACGTCAACGGCACAAGGGTGGGAGACGAAGTTCTCGCACCAGGGTGGACGTCGTACCGGCACCGTCTGGCCGTGAGCACCTACGACGTAACTTCGCTTGTTGTCCCCGGCGCCAACGCGTTCGGCGCCGTTGTCGGTGAGGGCTGGGCGGTAGGGCCTCTGACATGGGACAACCTGCGCCACAACTACTCGGACCGGCCGGCGCTCTTTGCTCAGGTGGAACTTGAGTATCCTGACCGGACGGAAGTCATCGCAACTGACGGCAAATTCCGGGTGGCATCCGGAGGGGTTCGTGCAAATGGGATCTATGCGGGCGAGACCTGCGACGCCCGAATGGAACCCGAGGGCTGGACACAAGCCGGCTTCGAGGATGTCGAATGGGCGGCGATCGAGCCAGTCGACTGGCCCCTGTCATCCCTGGTGGCTGCTGATTTCCCACCCATCAGGCGCATTGAAGAACTCGCACCTGTCGAACTCCGCGTCACCGACGCCGGGACAACAATCGTTGATTTTGGTCAGAACATCTCAGGATGGGTGCGAATCAAAGTCTCTGGCGAGGCCGGCACAGTGATCACGCTCCGCCATGCTGAGATCCTGACCCCGTCCGGAGAGCTGGAGCGGGAGACGAACCGTACTGCTGAGGCGACCGATCGATACACTCTTAGCGGTGAAGGCGAGGAAGTGTGGGAGCCGCAGTTCACCTTCCACGGCTTCCGATATGCAGAGGTCGAAGGATGGCCCGGTGAGCTGGAGGCAGACGCACTTCAGGCCGTCGTTGTTCACAGCGATATGCCACGCACCGGCTGGTTCGAAACTTCCGACGAACTCGTTACGAAACTTCACCAGAATACAGTCTGGTCGATGCGCGACAATTTTGTTGGCGTCCCAACGGATTGCCCGCAAAGAGACGAACGAATGGGCTGGACCGGTGATCTGAACGCCTTCTCGTCGACCGCAACCTACCTGTATGACGTGCGGGGGGTACTGGGGTCCTGGCTCGCAGATCTGGCCGTCGAGCAGAAGGCAACCGGCGACGTTCCTTGGACCGTCCCTGACGTTATGACCACACCTTCTGCGCCCACAGCCCTTTGGAGCGACGTAGCCGTGAGCTTGCCCTGGGAGCTGTACCAGGAGTACGGCGACGCGGAAATCCTACGCAGCAGCTACGAATCGATGACCAGCCTCATCCGCCAGATCGGTTCGCTGCTGGACGAGCAGGGGTTATGGACTGCGGGTTTCCAGTTTGGCGACTGGCTGGATCCAGACGCACCTGCCGCCAATGCGGCGGGGGGGAAGACGGATCGTTATCTGGTAGCTTCGGCCTACCTTGTGAAGACCACCAAGGAAATGACAGAAACTGCGGCAGTACTTGGCTGTCGGCAGGACGAAGCCGAATTCCGTGCCTTGCACGAACGCGTCCTCAACGCATTCCGCCGCGCATACGTCACACCGTCCGGCCGCGTTGTCAATGAATCTGCAACTGCCTACGCCTTGGTCATCATGTTTGGCATCCTCGACGAAGACCAAAAGCAGGTGGCCGGCAACCGCCTGGCAGAAATCGTCAAGAAGGCCAAGTACCGCATATCCACCGGTTTTGCGGGAACACCCCTCGTTACAGACGCCTTGAGCAGCACAGGGCACCTGTCGGCCGCCTACCGGCTGCTGCTGGAAAAGAAATGCCCCTCATTCCTTTACCCGGTCACCATGGGTGCAACCACTATCTGGGAACGCTGGGACGCGATCCGTCCCGACGGTACTCTGAACTCGACCGGGATGACTTCCCTGAACCATTACGCGCTTGGTGCCGTGGCCAGTTGGCTGCACCGCGTCGTGGGTGGCCTGGTACGCCTGTCGCCCGGGTGGAAACACATCCGCGTTGCTCCGCAGCCCGGAGGAGGACTGACATGGGCCAGAACAGCGCATGAAACTACGCGGGGCCGCGCCGAAGTCATGTGGCAGGTCGAATCCGATGTAGTGACGGTGGAAGCGCAAATACCTGCAGGTTCGACAGCAACAGTCATTCTTCCCCTGCATCCGGAAAATGCCGTCGAAGACGTAAGTTCGGGCAACCACAAGTGGCAGTACCAGGCTGCTGAGCCGTACGGCCAGCGCCCGTCGTTCACCCTGGATTCACCGCTGATGAAAGTGGCCGAGCATCCGGAGGTCTGGGATGCCGTGCTTCGGGCAATCACCAAGCACCTCCCCCACTTCCCCGTTGAAACGACAGAGTTGGACTGCAGGCCAGAGTCTGTGAACACCATTCTCGAGAGTATGCCGGGAGCCCCAGCAGGTCTCAGGGGTGATCTTCAAGCGGCACTGGCAGGCTGAGTCATCAAAGCTGCCACCGTCGAACCACCACTGGTTCGACGGTGGCAGCTTCGGCGTCACGAAAGATCATGAGGCCAAGCCTGGATGTCACTGAATGCCACCGATATCCGATGCTTTGCGGTGTCCTTGGCGCAGGTCGGCGAGGTAAGGGACCGCTCTTTCGCGCAATCCCTGCAGCCGAAACTCTCGGGCCCAATCTCTGCGAATCAAAGAGGGATTTGTGCCGGCCAAGGTAAGCCGAGATATGAGAATCACCATTGAGAACGCAGTCCTTCTCGAGCTGCTATCCCAACATAGGAAGCAAGAAGCCAGGGCCCAAGGCATTGCCTAAAAATCCTGGCGACCGTCACAGGGACAAATGCCTTGGCCGATGAGCCTGTTGCTATCTCGTTGAACTGCCTACGCGTGTGCGGGACGGTGCGACGAACGACCCGGACGCTTTCACGCTTCGCCGATGTCCATCCCCAGTGGCCAAGCGGGAGGGACGCTGGCTTTGTCGAGAAAGCGGAAGCAGCTGCACTGCGCGCGGTGGGCAGCTTCGATTTCTCATGGAGTACCAATGCCTGCTCGCAGGCAGCAGCGGCTAACGCAGATCGCGTTCGGTGTTTTATTGCCTTGGTGACGTTCGGGACGAAGAAAGGTTCGGGATGCGTCGTCGCAGGCGAGAAGTGGGGAGGAAGACGCTCCTCAACAAAGCCGAAGCTGAAGGTTATTAGCCGCCGAGTGAGGGGCCAGCCTGAAAGCGACCGCCTGCAGCCCCCAGGTTGCCACGACTGCCGAGGGGCCCGGTGTCGAGGCGAGCGTTTCATGGTCTTAGTCCCGGACCGGCGCCACGAGTCGACCGACCCCTTCGCAGGGTGAACAGTCCCCTCATGCGTCCATTAGCCGGTGACCGCAATCAGTTGCCAGTAGCGGCGGTCACCGGATGGTCGTCCCGCAGCGTTACTTCCATGATCTGCGGGACCGGGATGACCTTCACGTAGCGGTGGTCAACCTTCTCAGTTGCCCTGCGATGCAGGATGCCGTAGTGCTTAAGCCAGAGAATTGCGCCATCCGCGGTGACTCTATCTACGGTTCCCTGGTCCACAAGCCGGTCATTGTCGCAAACCTCCACCTCCAGGCCCTGCGAGAACGGTCCAGTCGTCAACAGGCTGCCAGCCTGCGTCCGACACCCTCACAAGACCGACTTCATTTGGCGCCCGATGAACGCGGTCGCAATACGGGATGACATCCGCGAGGCTGCGTCGAGTATTTTGGCATCCGTGCCGACCAGCACTCGGAAGCTGCCCCTCTCCAGGCCTTGGATGATCTTGGCCGCAGTTGCTTCGGGCGTGGTGGAAGGTGCTTTTCTGCCTTTGGGGTCGATCGCTTTGACCCCTGAATTTCCGCTGATGTCAGTGCTGATGTTTCCCGGGAAAACAGTCGTAACTGCAACAGCCGTGCCGCTCAATTCCTGGTAAAGACCCTCACTGAACTGCTTAACAGCAGCCTTTGTCGCTCCATAGAATGTTTGGCCGGCGAATGGGAGCAAGGCTGAGAGGCTGGATACGTTAAGGATGGCCGCTGCGGGACGACGCCGTAAGGCCGGCAGGAACGTCTTGCACATGTTCACGGTGCCCCAGAGATTTACGTTCATCACACGCTCAAAGTCTTCAAATGACAAGTCAGCCACAGGCACAAAGCGATGAATGATGCCCGCTACATTGATGAGGCCGTCGACGTGGCCGTGGAGGCTGGTGACGTCTTCGAGTAGCGCTGCGACGGCCTGGCGGTCAGTCACGTTTACCACGTGGGTGCTTAGTGTGCCTGTTCCGGTTGCCAAGGCCTGTGTACCTTCGAGCGCATCGGCGTTCAGGTCGACGGCGGCAACCGTTGCTCCCTTTCGGAGGAGCCCCAGCACTACTTGGCGGCCGATGCCGTTGCCGCCACCTGTCACTACGAACGTTTTGCCGTGAACCTGCATGTCGCTGGCCTTTCTGTCGAAATGAATTAATGTTGTTGGATGCCCTATCAGGACATTGGTCTCTGATATGTGTCCCAGGGCCGCCTGCGACCGGGGGCGGACGTGTCGCCGGCGATTTCGGGGCGCGCCTGTCCGACGTTCCCCTTGCAGGCCGTGCCCTTGCCCGGCCCCCGGTCTTGTAGGGCGGGAGGTCAGTAGGTGTAGAGGCTGAACCTAACAATTCCCGCTTCAGGGAGTTTGGTGGGGATAGCCCTGTCCGACATCGGAGGTGTGCCCACGAAAGGGAAAGGAACCAGGGTCCCCGACGCAGTTTCATCACCGTTGAGACGGCGGGTGACTATCAGTTCACCTGCCTCCAGCCGATACTCGGCTGCCGAAAGGAAGGAAACTGGGGCTCCTTCGCCGGCAAAGGGCGTGACCCAAAAACCGCGACCGATGACGAAAGCCCCGTCACCGTCCTCAATGACCAACCCGTAGGCAGGGTAGGTGGGCAGAGCCGGGCTCCAGTCGGACTGGGTGTTAATTTGAAGCGCTGTTTCGCCGAACTGGAACGAGGCTGACGGAGTCTCGTCGTTAAGCATGAAGCCTTGCATTCGGGCTTGAGGGTTCGTACGAATAATGGCAGCCGCCGCCGAGAGCAGGTAATAGGCGTCTTTGAGGCCTGCGCTGCTGTCCGCGTCCGGGTTAATGTCGTCGACACCAAACGGGGATACCCCTAGTGCACGGTGGCCGCCGACTGCGGAGAACATTTGTGCGATGCCGACACTATCGGCCCGCAATTCGGGTATGAACAGCCGGCCTTTCCTGGCGGAGAAGGCACTGAAGACAGGCTCGGCGTCATCTACGTACGTATCAGGGGCGAGAAAATCCAGAGCTGGGGCCAGCGAATCCCAGATCGGGGCAACCGGGGCGACCGGTCCGCCGCTCGGGTACTCACCGGGGCGCTTGCCGCCCGCGAGTGCGACGGGCCCGTCCAGGACGCTGTCTGCATCCAGCCAGGCATTTACGAACAATGGAACTCTGTGGTTTTGAGCTCCCGAGGAGGCGACAGCATCAACGTAGGAAGCATATGCAGCTGCCATAAAGGCCTCGTCCACACGGTCTCCTTCACCGAACACCTCCTTCCAGGTGCCTTCGGTTCGGGATCCGTTTTCTTGCCAGTTTTGATGGACCGGAATGCCGGAATCAGCCGAGACGGCTTCGATCACTGCAGCGGGTACGCGCCCTTCAAAAGCCGATTGCGCTGCTGGCGAGTGGTCCCGGGATGCTCCGAGAAGTCCGACTTCGTTCTCGACCTGGACCATCAGGACGGTGCCGTCATGGTCGGTGTCAGAGAGCCGCTGCATAAGCGCGGCAAAGGCCCGGCAGTCAGCGGCCTTCGCCTCGAACGAGAACGGGGAAACGTGCTCGATGCGGCGTCCGTCAGCCAGTTCAGCCCGGGGGAAGCGCATTATGTCCTTCTTGACCCAGTGCGGTGCATAGGTGGAGGCGGCGTTCTTCCACGAACCAAACCACAACGGAATCAGCCGCAGTCCGAATTCGTGCGCTGTAGCGATCATCGCGTCGATGAGGGTGTAGTCGAATTTGCCCTCTTCCGATTCGAAGAGATCCCAGGCCACCGGGGCAAGTACCGTGTTGGCGCCAAGCAGTTTAACGGTTCCGAAAGAACTCGCGATCGCTTCAAGGGTGCTTGAACTGGAGTTGTGCACTTCGGCGCCGACGATCAGGAACGGCTGGCCGTCGACTGCCAGGTAGGGGCCTGTCCACTGGGCTACGACGGTGCTTGGAGTTTGATGCATGTTGGTTTCTTCCACTAATAGGCTCCATTGGCGAAGCCCGAGCCTGGTACGGATTTTGGCGTTCGGTCCTACCTGAAGCGAGAACCTTCTTGGCCAGTGCGATTGGATGCCTGTTCGGGATCGCCCCGATAACTTTCGGCTGGGCTTTCCATTCCTGGTGCTCAGGATTTCAGGCCGGGCGGCGGCTGTCGCGCATCAAGTGCGCCAGGGTCTCCTCCGGAACCGGCATCCCGGAAATGTTGATGAACTGGGTCATGGTCATGGACGACAGCATGGCCAGGTGTTCGGCAGAGACTTCGACCGAATTGAATCCGAGTGCTTCCATGACGCGGTTGCCCACTTGGGGGTGTTCAAACCATTCACCCATGGGGGTATTCATGGTGAGCTCGGTGAGGATAAGGTCGCCGGTCAGCGTGAGGCTCTCGTCATGCAGGATGGTGTGGGCATCAGTGCCAATTTGAATCCGGTATACACCTGGGGCGACAACCCAGCGACCATACTGGATGTCCCAGTAGGCGAAGGCCCGTCGTGGAAGGTCGATCGTGACAGTCTTCGTTTCGCCGGGATCGAGGTGCACCTTATCGAACCCCCGCAGTTCCCGTGCCGGACGTCGCACGGGGCCGGCTTGGGTTGCGACATAGACCTGAACCACGTGCTTGCCCGGCCGGTCTCCGGTATTGCGTACGTCGACGTTGACTGTGACGTCTTCACTTGGTGTCACTGTTACCCGGGGGGCTGAAGTGGAAAAAGAGGTGTACGAAAGGCCGTGACCGAACGGGTATCGGATAGCTGTGTCGAAGGTGGCGAAGTAGCGGTAGCCGACCATCACGCCTTCGCCGTACCTGACGTGCCCGCGTTCGCCTGGGAAGTTCAGGCTACTGGGGTGGTCCTGCAGCCGCAGCGGGATGCTTTCCGCCAGGTGCCCGGAAGGGTTCGTGCGGCCAAATAGGATATCGGCAATTGCGTGCCCACCTCCCTGCCCCAGCAGGAAGCCTTCGAGGATGGCATGGACGTCGTCATGCCACCCCTCCAGAGAGACGACGCCGCCATTGGAAAGGACGACTATCGTACGGGGCGCGACGGCAGCTACCGCAGCGATCAGCTCCGATTGGGCCGCAGGCAAATCGAGGTTTTCGCGGTCCATCCCTTCGGACTCAGCCACTTCGTCCAGGCCAGCAAAGATCACCGCAATATCGCAGTGACGGGCCGTATCAAGGGCCTCCTGCCGCAGCGTGGCGTCTCCATCACCGCCGATCACGAAACCCTGTGCATAGGTCACCGCTACCTCATGCTCTCCTGCGAGGGCATGTATAGCCGTAAGGGGCTGGTCCAGGTGGGTGGCATTGACATGCGCGCTGCCTCCGCCCTGGTAACGGAGCTTGGCCGCGAATTCGCCGATGACTGCGAGGCGGGTGCCTGCCCTAAGTGGCAGGGTTTGAGCCTCATTCTTCAGTAAGACCGCGCAGTCGGCTGCAAGCTCTCGAGCAATGCGATGTTGGGCGGTGTAGTCGATATCTGTCGTTGATTCGGGAACGTACTGGGCCAGTGCGGCAATCCTGGCGATACTCTCATCGAGCTCATGTCCGTCCAACTCGCCCGAGCGCACCGCTGCCCGAACATCGTGGTCATGCGCGGCGCTACCTCCTGGCATTTCGAGGTCCAATCCTGCCCGAAGGCTTGCCACACGGTCCGTTACCGCGTTCCAGTCGGATACAACGACTCCGGAAAAACCCCACTCATTACGAAGCACCTCGGTCAGCAGCCAAGGGTTTGCCGATGCAAAGATTCCGTTGATCTTGTTATAGGCCGCCATGACGGTCGCTGGTTGCGCTTCCGTGACAACCCGTTCAAAAGCCGGTAGATAGATCTCCCGAAGCGTTCGCTCATCAACGTCCGCGCTGATCGTCTGCCGGTTCGTCTCTTGGTTGTTCGCTGCAAAGTGCTTGACCGAGACTCCCGGGCCTTCGGACTGGAGGGCCTTAACGAAGGCGGATCCCAGTACACCGGTGAGGTGAGGATCCTCCGAATAGTATTCGAAGTTTCGTCCGCACAACGGGGAGCGTTTTATGTTAATTCCCGGACCAAGGACAATGTGTACGCCTTGGGCGAGGGCCTCTTTCCCGATGGCGGAGCCCAAACGCGCCGCTATAGCCGGGTCCCAACTGGAGCCAATCGCGACGCCGGGAGGGAAACACGTGGCTGGATCGCTTTCGAACATTGCGAGGTGGTCGTGGCGTCCTGACTGATGGCGCAACCCGTAGGTTCCATCGGCCAGAGTCACTGCAGGATGGCCCAGTTCGTCGATGGGCTCGGTTTCCCAGAAATTCTGCCCGGACAGCAGGGAGGCCTTTCGGTCGGCAGGCATGCCGGCTATTTCAGTCATGGCACTGGTATCAACAGTGGCACCGGTCTGGGCTTGTGTTTGATTGTTCATTGACAGAGCTTTCCGAGGTCGAGGTTATGGGTTAGCTGGTGAGCGCGCCTGCGGTGAGGTCGGTAGATTCTTCCAAGGAACCGGTCACGATCGCTTCAACAACCAGGTCGGCGGCACCCAAGGTTTGTGATTGGGCACTGACTGTGATGAATCCTGGCTTTCCGGTGGGGCGGATGACGGCCAAGGCCCGTCCGCGGAATGTCGTGCGGGTGTTGCCCGTGAAGGCCTCTTCGGAGGCGGGCGCTGCAGTTCCGAAACCGATGAGTTCTCCGGGCCCGGTAACGTCCAGAACCACCTGTTCATCCGCGAGCATCTCCACCACTCCACTGCCGTCGGTGATAGCAATGTCGGCGAAGAGAAGATCCGCACCGTCCGCGATGACCGTGCCGGCGCTGCTCGTGACGCGTAGTCCAAGTTCTCCGCTGGCGCTTCTGAGCTCTGTGCGCGACACTTCAGAACCATCGCGGTACCCAATCGCGGTCAGATTCCCCGGTTCGTAGGGAACGGTGAATTTGGCAAGATATCCCTGCTTTCGCCCAGCCCGTCTGCGGGCTATGCGGCGGCCGTTGAGGAACAAGGCGACGTGGTCATCTGCGGAGTACACTTCTACTTCTGCCTTGCGTCCTTCGCATCCTCGCCAGGACCAGCTTTCTACGGCGTCGGTAGTGCGCCACGCTGATCTCACCATGGCAACGCCACTGCGGTCTACGGGTCGTACGCCGATGGCAGGAGCCTCCAGGCAACCCCATGCTGCCTGGGCGAGCCGCAGCGTGATGTCCGGTTGCCCGATAAGGTCGAACATTCCAGGACCTGCAATTAGGTATGGGAAGGGTTTAGCTAAGCCGGCGCGTTTTCCGGGCACCCACACGGCTACTCCGGCCTCCCCCAGATACTCCCAACCCGCCCAGACAAAGTCGCCGATGACCGCGGGGTTTTCCTGTACGAGGTGCCAGGCACGTGCAACATCGCCGGGCAGGGTTTCGGAACCAAGGATGACCCGCTCCGGGTACCGGCGCACGTCCCCTTTGTAGCGGCCCAGGCCATAGTTGTAACCAGCCACATCCACCGCCGCGAAAGCGTCTCGGGTAGCCCTGTCCGCACGGGGAAGCCGTGAGACCAGATCCATCATGCGACCAATCTGGTTGATCATCGCATTCGCCTCGGTAGACCCCGCCATGGAGGATTCGCCCTCAACCGGAGATGAATCTTTATAGGGGGACTTATCCATGGACACCAGGGTGCTCAGGAAAAGGTTGGTAGCCAGGGTCACCGGTCGGCCAGGATCAATGGAGTGGAGGTATTCCGTAATCTCGCGGGTAAGCGCCACACCTTCGGCCGTGGCAGTCTCCGGGATCTCATTGCCGGCGGCGTACATGATCACGGAGGGGCGATTGCGGTCCTTCTCGACCATACGGTCCGCGTCCTCCCGCCACGTTTCCCGGAAACGCCACGAGGCATCGTGCTTGGTTTTCGAAACTACCCAATAGTCGGCCAGCTCATCGAGCACATACATGCCCAGTTCGTCGCACGCATCCAGCAGGTGCCTGGACATGGGATTGTGTGCGCTGCGGATTGCATTGAAGCCTGCCGCCTTGAGCAGCCGGACGCGGCGGTACTCTGCTGCCCTGTAGGTTGCGGCTCCCAGGACCCCGTTGTCGTGATGGATGCACGCACCACGCAGCAGGACAGTTGTGCCGTTGATCCGCAGCCCGTAATGGGTGTCAACGGAAATTGTCCGCAGACCCACCATTTCGCGTCGTTCATCAACGACCGAGCCATCCAGTTCGAGGCGCGCGGCAAGTTCGTAGAGGTGCGGCGTTTCCGCGGACCAAGCGCGCGGGTGGTCGATGCGCAGGACCACAGCACCCGTGCTCCCCCCACCGGCGCCGGCGGCAACAACTTTACCTCCGTGCGAAAGCTCTATAACGACCTGGGTATCGCGCGCGCCGGCGCTCACCAGCCCGTATTCGACCTCCACAATTGCCGCCTCATTTGAGGTCGTTTTCGTCCGCAACTGCAGACCGTCCGCAGCGAAATGGACCGCTGGCCGAAAGACAAGTGACACCGCACGGTACAGGCCTGACCCCGGGTACCATCTGCTTGCAGGTTGGGCAGAGTTGTCGACGTCGACAAGGATCTCATTATCCTGGCCCCACAGAACATGATCGGTTATCGGCAGTTCGAATTCCGTATAACCGCTTCTAAGCGTCCCGACAGGTGTGCCGTTCACCGAGACAGTGGAATCGCCCTGAACGCCCTCAAACCGCAACGCAACGTTAGGCGCCGGGTCCACGCCGGCGCGCCAGGTTGTCCTGTAGGCGTACCGGCCGCCTGGATAGTAGGCAACTTCAGCGCCTCCTTCTGCATCAGCCCGGCGCTGTTCGTGAATCATCGCATCGTGAGGAAGCCGAACTAAGGACCAGCTGTCGGAGGATCGGACGGAAAACTCCCAAACGTCCAGGTTCAACATCTCTGTAACACGCGACGCCAGGGTCATCTTTGTCCTTCCGGTTGCCGGCACTGAAATCCGCAGCCTTGCTATTGATTCAGACCAGCGAAACACAGCAATTGACGCGTGTCAATGGCCCTTTCGGCACATTGACGCGCGTCAAAAGAGGCAGTACCCTCACTATGAATGACAAAAAGGTCCGCGTTTTCCAGAACGCGTCACCGGATGCACTGGATCCATTATGACCAACAAGCTTCTTCCCCGGGCCCGAGTACCGGGCACCCCAGGGACCTTCGGCGGATCCCCGCTGATTCTCCGGATCCGCCCCCAGTAGCGGATCCCTTCCCTGCCTCGGAGTGCAGCAAGACGCGTTGCCTGCATACCTCGCGCTTCGGCTAAATACAGAACAGACCTACCGGCAAGGAGCCAACCATGTCACGCAGTTTCCCCGACGGTTTCCTTTGGGGGGCAGCGACAGCTGCCCACCAGGTGGAAGGCAACAACATCAATAACGACTTCTGGAAGCTCGAGCTCGACGCAGCCGAGCATGGTGTGGAATTCAGCGGTGACGCACTCGACAGCTATCACCGGTATGAAGAGGACATGCGACTCCTGGCTGAGGCAGGGTTCAACACCTACCGCTTCAGCCTTGAATGGTCCCGCATCGAACCCAGCCCAGGCAGGTTTTCACAAGCCGAACTGGCCCACTACCGGCGGATGATTGAGGCGTGCCAGCGTCTCGGACTTCAACCCGTGGTGACCCTGCACCATTTCACACATCCCCTGTGGTTCGACGAGCAACGATGGTTGGCCGATGACGCTGTGGACCTCTTCACCCGCTACGTTGAGCAGGCCTGCACCATCCTTGATGGCGTCGAGTGGGTATGCACCATCAATGAGCCAAACGTTCTTGCCATCAACCATGGCATGCAGCGCCGTCTGGCCGTCGCAGGAGAGGTGTATGACCCGGAAGAGAGCTACCTCCCGGACCCGGAAATCGGCCGCGTACTAATCCGCGCACACCAGGCCGCGGCCAAGATCGTTCGCAGCAGAAGCACCGCCAAAGTCGGTTGGACGGTCGCGAACCAGGCCTTTACGGTGACACCCGGTGCTGAGGACAAGCACACGGAGATCCAGTACATCTTCGAGGACATGTACTTGGAAGCGGCAAGGGGTGATGACTTCATCGGCGTTCAGTCATACACAAGTCAGCCTATCGACGCCGACGGAATCGTTCGCCACCCGCCCCACCCCGACAACACCATTACGGGTTGGGCATATCGGCCGGATGCGCTTGGCATCGCGGTACGGCACACCCGTGCGGTCCTGCCGGATACACCCATCGTGATCACCGAAAACGGCATTGCCACGGCAGACGATGATCGCCGGATCGCCTACATCAATGAAGCTCTGCACCACCTTCGCGACTGCATGGACGAGGGTGCGAACGTACTCGGATACATCCACTGGAGCCTGCTCGATAACTTCGAGTGGGGCCGCTGGGCACCCACTTTTGGTCTCGTTGCAGTGAATCGGGAGACTTTCGAACGCATTCCCAAGCCGAGCCTTCATGTCCTGGGCGCCCTCGCGACGGCGAATGCACTGTGACCACCACAGCCAACAGAACCCTCATCAATGAAAGCGACGTCTTATGACTTCCGAAATGCACCCCTACCAAAATCCGGCATTGCCCATCGATGAACGGGTGCAGGATCTGCTGGGCCGAATGACGCTCGAGGAAAAGGCTGCCCAGACTGCGTCCCCCTTTGGATCAGCCGTTGATGTCCACAACCCGCCCCCGACCGGATGGGGCAGTGCGACAGCGGCCCTGTCGACGCTGGGCCTTCCACCCCGAGAAGCCGCAGAAAAAGGCAACGAACTTCAGCGAAAGCACATGGAGGATACCCGTCTGGGCATCCCTGTCCTGCTGGCCGAGGAAGCGCTCATCGGACTGAAAGTGCGGGACGCAACTACCTACCCCGACGCCATCGCCCAGGCTGCCACCTGGGAGCCCGAACTGGTCGAAGAAATGGCCCGGGCCATTGGCGCGCAAATGGCGCGCATCGGAGTCAGGCAGGCTCTTTCCCCGTTGGCTGACGTGGCACGCGACCCGCGGTGGGGACGTGTGGAGGAGACCTACGGCGAAGAGCCTTACCTTGTAGGCTCCATGGCAACCTCCTTTGTCCGCGGGCTGCAGGATACCGACCACCATGCGCCCGTCATCGCGACACTGAAACACTTTATCGGTTACGGTGCCAGCGACGGCGGGCGGAATACCGACCCGGCGCAGATCGGCCCAAACGAGCTCAGGGAAGTCCATGGGGTGCCCTTCGAAATGGCGATCGGCGCCGGCGGGGCCAAGGGCGTCATGCCCGCCTACAATACACTCGACGGTGTTCCGGTAACTGGTTCCAAAAAGTACCTGCAGGACCTGCTGCGCCGTGACTACGGATTCAAAGGTCTTGTGACCTCCGACCTCAATGCGGTGTCCCAGCTCTACACCAAGCACGGCACCGCTGCGGACAGCAGCGAGGCCTTTGCCCAGGCCCTGCGGGCGGGCGTTGATTTGGACCTGGACAACGCTGTCAACTCCGAGCGGATCGTTGAAGCTGTCAGGAGCGGGGTGCTGGCTGAAGCCGATCTGGACCGGGCAGTTTCCAACGTCCTTCGGGCGAAATTCGGGCTCGGTCTATTCGAGCAGCCCTACACGAACCTGGATGAGGTTCCCGAAACCCTGGATACACCGCACGAACGGGCATTAGCCCGTACCCTGGCCGAAAAGGCCGTCGTCCTACTACAGAATAGGCCCGTTGACGGAGCTGATCCCCTGCTGCCTCTCGACGGGAAGGTACGTACAATTGCGGTGATCGGTCCCAACGCTGACCGCCCGATGGGCCAGCTCGGAAACTACAGCTACCAGGTGCTCGACAGCATGACGAAGCGCTTCGCCCTGGCCGCTGACCCCCAGGCGCGCCTCGAGAACGCAGAGGCAGCGACGGCCGGCGCGGACGAGGCAAAACTGCTGGTCGAGTCGGTTCCCGTGGTTACCTTCCTTGAAGGCATTAAGCGTCGTGCTGGCAACGACAGCACGGTTCTCTACGAACGGGGCTGCCCCATCGCCGCAGAAGACAGAACCGGGTTCGACGCAGCAGTCATCGCAGCACAGTCAGCAGATGTGGCCGTAGTCGTGGTCGGGGACCAGGCAGGTATTGGTTCCTATGGCACCGTCGGTGAGGGAATCGACAGCACGGATTGCACTCTGCCCGGAGTGCAGCGTGAACTGGTGGAAGCGATTGCAGCAACGGGTACCCCGACCGTCGTGGTACTCAGCCACGGACGCCCCTACGCACTGAAGTGGATGACGGAAGCCGTGCCGGCAATAATTTCCTCCTTCTTTGGCGGTGAAGAAGCTGGCAACGCGCTGGCCTCGGTGATCTTCGGTGACGTGAACCCCGCCGGACGGCTGCCGATGTCCATGCTGGAGTCCGCTGCCTCGGCCCCGCTCCCCTACTGGCGAACACTGCAGCCAAGCTCCTACTTCAACGGGGAGACAACCGCAGTGTTCCCCTTCGGACATGGGCTCAGCTACACCCAGTTCGCCTACCGGGATCTGGTGGCGGAGGCGCACGAAGCAGCAACCGATTCAACAATCCGTCTGACGTTTACCATCACCAACACCGGAAAACGCGCGGGCGAGGAAGTCGTCCAGGTGTATGGCCGGGATGTGATCGGCAGCACCGCCCGGCGCGGGCGGGTCCTGGTCGCTTTCCGGAGGATCTCCCTGGACCCGGGAACGGCCGCAAAAATCACCGTGAGCGTCCCGGCAAGCATGTTGGCGCTGTGGGATGCTGAACAGGGCTGGGTTGTGGAGCCGGGCCTCATCCGCTTCTACATAGGAGGCTCGTCAGCCGACACGCCCCTGCAGACCAAGGTAACGCTGACAGGCAGGGACCACCTTCCGGGACCGAACCGCCAGCTTTTCAGCACCGTGTTGGTGGAGACCGGGTCGTACGAAGACTTTGCCGCCCAGATCACGGCAGCGAAGAATGTGGACACCCTGGACGTTGCCCCCGTGACGGCCGAAAGCACGATTCGCGACTGGCTCGACCACCCTGTTGGCGGCGAGCTGCTGCGGGCAATGATGGGCGGGGCAAGCGAAGAGATGCTCGCCCCTGCAATGGGAATGACCCTCGCCCAGATGGCCTATTACAGCCAAGGGCAGCTACCAGAATCAGTAGTCGATGATTTGGTGGCGAAAGTTCAGAACGTTGGGACGCGGGTCGTCATCTAGCAAAGGCACTAAAACAAGTGGGAGCCGGTCCGAAAGGACCGGCTCCCACTAGTTTCCACTGCGATCCCGGATACAGGATAGCGGCGGCAGATCTCCGGCCTGCCCGCACCCCGAGAGGCTATACCTGGGCTATTCCGGATTTAAACGCCAGCGCGACAAGCTGTCCACGATCCCTTGCACCCAACTTTGTCATAGCCCGGTTGAGATGCGTTTTGACCGTTAACGGCGAAATGTGGAGTTCGCGGGCAATGGCAGGGTTGTCCATGCCGGTGGCAGCAGCAGCCACCATGTCCCGTTCCCTGGGCGTTAGCTGGCCGACGAGCCGAAGCAACTGCGGATCGGGCGCGGCCGGCGGCCGTTGAGCTGTGGCAGAGATGTGGCGGATGGCTGCGGACGCCGCAGTTGTCGACAGGGTCGTTTGCCCCGCGGCGGCGTCCAGAACAGCCGCGACCAGTTCGTCCGGGCTTGCGCCCTTACTCAGGAACCCTGATGCCCCGGCTTCAAGGGCTCCGATGACGTCCCTGTCGCCGTCGAACGTTGTGAGGACGAGAACTTTGACTTCCGCGAGGGTCTCATCGCTTCGTATGGCACGGGTTGCGGCCATGCCATCGAGAACAGGCATTCGCAGGTCCATGAGGACCAGGTCGGGCTTCAGCTGCCGGGTCATGCGGACAGCTTCACGTCCATCCGAAGCTTCGCCCACAATCGTGATTCCCGAGTTCTCCAGGATGCCGCGCAGGCCCGCCCGGATCATGGATTGATCATCAACGATGAGTACCGCCGTCATTCCCTCTCCTTCGTCTTGATGGCTGGCACAGTTACTCTAAGCAGGAAGGTACCGTTTTCATCCCGCGTATACAGGTCGCCGCCTGCGGATTCGGCTCGTTCCCGCATGCCTATCAGGCCATAGCCGCCCTGACGGTCACGACCGGGCCTGTAGGTGTTCGAAATGGTCAGGACAACGGATCCATCTTGCGCGTCGAGTACAAGGTGTGCCCGCCCGTTTCCGTGCCGGTGGGCGTTGGTAAGTGCTTCCTGGACCGCACGGTACAGCGCGGCCTCCCCCGCTGGAGAAACACCAGGCAGTGATTTGATGGTGGCATCGATTGCAAGGCCCAGCTCCCGTGAGCTCTCCAGCAGGGCCGGGATGCCTTCAACGCTGGGGATGGGTCCGGCATCATCCCGATGGCCGGCGGAACGGAGAATGAGGAGTATGTCTTGGAGTTCCCTTAGCACGTTTCTGCTTGCTGCCCGCACCTGTTCGAGTGATTCTTTCGCACGCTCTCGGTCCTGATCCAGCGCCTTTTCAGCGGCGCCTGAATGGACGTTGATAATGGCGATATTGTGTGCCACGGCGTCGTGCAGATCCCTGGCGATTCTGATTCGTTCCTCGCCGAGTCTGCGTTGGATTTCGCTGTCCTTCGCCGCGGCCGACGCAGCGACCTTATCCCGGAGAGCAGAAATTGTTTCGTTGTGGGATCGCAGAGCGTATCCGGCTGAAGCGGCAGCTGCCGTCCATACAGGCAAGCTCAACGACACCACGTCAAATGGTGCGAGCCGCAAGAAGACCAGACCGCCGACATAAAGGGTGCAGGCGTGTAATACCGGAAGAGCAACCGAGGCCGCACCGGAACGGCGTAGCGTGAGCGAGAAAATACAGACCTGGGCTATGACCCAGACAGATATTACTGCTCCGGGAACGCCTGCCACCAAGGCACTGGCAATGATTGCCGCGCCAGTGGCAGAGGCCGGGAACTTCCGACGCAAGGTGGCAGCGATGAGCATTGCTGCCACCAGGACGACGCCTTCATAGGTTCCGGCCGTTGCTCCTCTCATGAGTTCCGACAGGAAAGCTAGGACGGCAGCAGCATCGAGCGCAACCTCCCACCGAGAACCCGGCCGGGGAGTGAGAGTCATGTCAGCGGCGTCCGATGGGGAATGGCTCGGCGTCGGTTGCGTCCTGTTCGGCATTATCGGTGCCCCTGGCTTCCTGATGTTCCACAGTATTGAGGTGGTGGCCCTCGACATCAAGTGCGGGCAGGCGTGCCGGCCACGATTTGGGCATCCACCACGCGGAGCGGCCCAAGAGAGCAAGCGCGGCGGGAACAATAACCATCCGAACGATGAAGGCATCGGCAACGACACCCACGGCCAGGGCAAGGGCTATCGAACCGACTAGGGAAGAGTGACTCAAGGCAAACCCTCCAAAGACCGCTGCCATGATGCCTGCGGCGGCGACCACCACGCCGGCGGAGGTTTTGAAACCGCGAAGAATTGCCTGTTTGGGATGGATTCCCTGCCCGTATGCCTCCTGGATCCGCGTTACAAGAAACACCTGATAGTCCATGGCAAGACCGAACAGGATGCCGGTCAAGATAATCGGCAGCAGGCTGAGCAGAGGATTTCCTTGCGGAGCCTGGATCGCGTCCCCCAGCCACCCCCACTGGAACACTGCGGTGGTCGCTCCCAGTCCCGCGCCCAAAGACAGAAGGAATCCAGCCGTGGCAACAACGGGAACAAGCACGGAACGGAACAGGATGACCAGCAGGATCAGGGAAAGGCCGACAATCAGGGCAACGTAAAGTCCTAGGGCCTGCCTGAGCTGCGCGTCCGCATCCAAACCCAGTGCGGTGGCTCCGGTGACGTACAGGTTGGCTCCGGGAAGGTTATGTGCTTCGGCGCGGATGTCCCGCACCAACTGCATGGTCCGGTCATCGAGGGGACCAGATTTGGAAATCACGGACACTATCGCCGCGTCTCCGCTGCTGGCCACGCCTGCGGGCACCGCCAGCGCCACGTTGTCGATCCCTGCCAGGAACTCCTGAACTTCGGGGATTCTTTCCTGCAGGCCGCCTCCAGGGGTTTCAACGAGGACCACAAGGGGGTCCTGTGAGCCCTGCCCAAATTTGTCGCTGACGATCTGGTAGGCAGCCCGTTGCGTTGATTCCGGGTCTTCGCCGCCAGGTACTGAAAGGGTTGTTTTCATCGACAGCAACGGCAGGGCCATTACGATGAGCAGCAGGGTGCCGCCAACCACTGAGACAAGAGGCCGGGTCACAACGAACTGCGCCCAACCGGAGAGGAATCCCGGCACCCGTGTAGGGACACGTGCCGATTCGGCAGCGGAAAGTTGCCTGCGGTCCCGCTTGGACAGAGCCCGAAGACCCATGAATGACATCAAAGCAGGCAGCAACGTCAGTGACATCAGCACCGCCACACCTACTGCAAAGGCCGCGGCCAGACCCATTTCTCCGATGAACGGAATGCCAACAACCGTGAGTCCGGCCAGGGCGATGATGACAGTCGCCCCCGCGAACACGACTGAAGAACCTGCCGTGCCAGTGGCTCTGCCAATGGCCGCGTCAACCGTACGGCCCTCGCGCAGCTCCGCACGGAAGCGGGCAAGAATGAAGAGGCTGTAATCGATGCCAACAGCGAGGCCAAGCATCACAGCCAAGATCGGCGTGACATTGCCAATGGGACTGATAGACGAATACGCAAGGATTCCGAGAATCCCGGTTGCGACGCCGATCAATGCGCTCAGCATGTTCGCGCCCGCCGCGACAAGGGAGCCAAAGGTCAAGACCAGGACAAGAAAAGCAATGCCTGCCCCGACGGCTTCAGACGGTCCAAGGATCTCAGGAATACCCGAGGCAAGGGACCCGCCCACCTCGGCCGTCAGCCCTTGCCCGCGGACCCCTTCCGCAACTTCGGTGACGTTATTATGCACAGTCTCACGCTCTGAGTCCTCTAACCCTTCAAGGGATACCTGGATGACCGCTGTAGTGCCGTCGGCAGAAAGGAACGGACGCGCCGGATCCCGTGGGTCCAGCACTTGGCTGACGTTGGGAAGGGAACGCAGCTGCTCGATTGCCCTAGTCAGGGAATCCGCCGGCCCAGGGGCCGTCAGCCCGGTCCCGGCAGGCGACTGCACCACAAGCTGCAGTTCGCCAGAGCCGGCGGGTGTGGACGGGAAATGGTCTTCCAGCAGGCCCATGGCCTTGCTGGATTCGGTGCCCGGCACGTCGAAGGCACCGTCGCTAAATTTCATCCCGCCCAATGCAACGACCGAAAACACAGCCAGAAGACCCAGCCATACCGTAATGGCAGCGATACGATGACGGCCCGCCAGCCTCCCAATACGGGCAAGAAATGCAGCCATGCGATAGTCCTAACAATTGATGGAAAGGGTGTGTCTTGAAAGCCCTTCACCAATGATCTGAGGACAGCACCTTATGGACATCCGTCGAACGCAGGTGCGTTGGTACTGCATTGGCAGTAGGAATTAGTCCTACCGCCGGGTGGTGTCTCCTTGGATGACTGTGAAACCACGCGTGTACTCATCGGTTGCTTCAGGCGGGATCCGCAGCTCCCGGCCGGAGACGATGTGGCCGACCAGTTCGCGTACGTTTAGCTCCAAGTCCATGCTGATAGACGTAATTGTCGGAGTCGAAGCGCGGGCGATCACAGAGTTGTCGACCCCGATAATTCCCATCTCCGCGGGAATGCTGACTCCTTCTCGAAGAGCGGCCCCTAAAATCGCCAAGGCCACCTCATCGTTGTAACACGCTAAACCAATCCTTCCCGCCGGAAGGCTGCCCACTGCTTTCAAAGCTTCGTCGCTGGTAAGGCCAATCTCCAAGGTAGGCAGAACTTCCATAGCGTGAAGGCTGCCATATTCGAGCACTCCCTTCTCGCGTTCCGGAGCGCTGTATTGCTCCCGTATCGATCGCGGGCGGACAACGGCAATGCGCTTGTAGTCCTGGCCCAGAAGATGCTCAGCCTGAAGGCGGCCGATAGTCACGTCAGCCGCGGCCTGGAAAGCCTGGGATTGTCCAATCACGTAAATACCCTGTTTTTCGAGGCGCTCAATGTCTTCAGGCCGGAGCGGAGCCATTGTCACGATCGAGTGAGGACGCAGCCCAAGGACCGCGTCTTGAAGGGTATCGTCTGATGACGAAAGCCGAAGCAGGTTCGTCAGGCCTTCCTTCGCCAACCCTTCTGTCAGGAGATCCACGAATTCACGAACGGTCGGCCCGAAAGTGATGTCCGGTATGAGCGTGATGACGATGTCGCTCTTACCACGGACCAGTGTTCGTCCAGCCAACGACGGGCGGTAACCCATAACCGCCGCTGTTTCTCTAACCTTTGCGACCGTTTCTTCGGAAAACAGGTGGGCACGGCCGTTGAGAATCTGACTCACTGTAGACCTAGAAACGCCTGCACGAAGGGCAACGTCAGCACTGCCTGTCATAACAGCTTCCCCTCTCTTCCCTGCGCCAGGACCTTTTGGGCGGCCTCATTGACACGCTTCAAAGACATGCCCAGCCTACCGCAGTCCCCCCAAGATACAACTATTGACGCGTGCCAATGTGGGTGTTTACCTTGATAAGGGCCTGCTCGGCCATCCCCCAATACGCGCATAACCCGAGTCCGTCGGCTGCTTTGCCGCGGCAAACTGGAGGCCCGATGCCTCACCCTTATCCCCAGGTCCTGGACGTACAGGTCAAGGACGCGAATACGAAAGACACAGCTATCAGCACCGCCGTTCAGGAACTCATCCCAGAAGCGATTAGGAGCCGCAGAGGTATCTCAGTTACCCGGTACAGCATCACTGAATTTCAGATTGCGGTCGACCTGTCCGTACCATGCGGTGAAATCCACGAAAGAGTCAGGTTCTGAGAGCCGACGAAAACCGGCTCCAGACGAATGGCCCGGAGCTGAGACCACCACTGAGAGCGATCGGACGGATGCTGACGGGCCTCCTCTTTTGGCTGTCAGGACCGTACAGGCTGAGGTCCACCTGCCAGTGAACTCCTGAATCTACTGGCCAGATTCCATGAAGGGCCGCGCGGCCGCAAGTGCTGGGACCACGCGGCCGCGGGAGGCTAAAAGTCACCGGCCGGAATACCGACAGGCACAGAACGAAGGTACTGCGGATGCAGTATCTGAAATACCACAGCTGCGGGCTTACTTCCTGCGGCTTGGGCGAGAGGCTGTAACTATCCCAACCGCAGGTGAAACCGAACAGCAACAACGTCGTCGCCCCGCAGATACAGGAGCCGATTCCTTTGACATCAACAATTCAGCAGCCGCCACCGGCAACCGCGCCGTTTCCGACCAACCGGTGCCCGTTTGATCCCGACCCGAGGTACGAAGGTATTCGCACCTCGGACCCCGTACTGCGCGTCGACACTCCTGCAGGCTTCGATGTGTGGCTCGTCAGCGGCTATGAGGATGCGCGTACAGTCCTGGGCGACGCCGAGACCTTCAGCAATGTAGACGCCAGTTCATCCCACCTGATGGGCGACAAAGACAACCTTGGCGCACCCCCGCCACCGGGCGTCATGCTCAGGCATGACGGTGATTCCCACTCCCGGCTCCGGCTCCGCCTGGCCCGGGAGTTCATGGTCAAGCGGATAGCGCGTCTCGAGCCATTCATCAGGGACCTCGTCGCTACGCACATCGACCGCATCGGCCAGCAGAAAGGCCCGCTCGACCTCTACCGCGAGTTTGCGCTGCCCGTCCCCGCTTTAGTGATCAGCGAGATCCTCGGAGTGCCCGAGGGTCAACGATCCGAATTTGAGAACGCTACGGCCTCTCAAGTCGATTTGAGCCTGCCTCTCAAGGAACGCCAGGCGGCAGCCATCCAGAGCGCGGGCTTCTTCGCGAACCTCATCCAGTCGAAACAGGAGAATCCCGGTGACGACCTGCTCAGCCGACTCATCCTGGAACCCACCGACCGCCCCATGGATGCCGCAGAGCTCCAAGGGCTAGCGCTCCTGCTTTTGGCCGCAGGTCATGACACCACGGCAAACATGATCACTCTTGGCACCTACGCCCTCCTGCAGCATCCGGACCAAGCTGGAAAGCTACAGAATCCGGCTGTCATGGAAACAGGCGTCGATGAGCTGATCCGCTATCTCACCATTGTGCACAACGGTGTCCTGCGCAAAGCGGTCAAAGACACCACCATTGCCGGGCAGACAATCCGCGCGGGCGAACATGTGGCTGTGGTCCTTGAATCGGCCAACAGGGATAACCGGTTTATCTCTGATGGTGACCAGCTGAACCTTGAAAGGCGCTCTGCCCATCTCGGCTTTGGGTACGGACCGCATCAGTGCCTCGGGCAGCATCTTGCACGCCTTGAACTGCGCATTGCACTCCCCGAGTTGTTCCGCCGGCTATCGGGCCTGAGGGTTGAGACCCCGGAAACGGACATCCCTTTCAAGAACGACATGCTCGTATACGGGATCAAAAAGCTGATGATCAACTGGGATGAGGTAATTTCATGAACTTCGACATCAACGTAAGCAAGTGTGTTGGAGCCGGCGTGTGCGCCATCGCGGCACCCGAAATCTTTGACCAGAATGAGGACGACGGCATTGTCGTCGTCCTCAACGCGCACCCTCCCGCCGAACAGGAATCGAAGCTGCGGGACGCAGCGGTGCGTTGCCCGGCAGCTGTCATCACCCTGTCCCAGCAATGAGCCGTATCAGTCACCCCACCCCCAGGACCGTAATTGTGGGCGCCTCGGCAGCTGGGGTGAGCGCGGCCGAAGCCCTGCGCACGCGGGGATACGATGGCGACATTGTGCTCGTGGGCGCGGAAAACCACGAACCATATGACCGGCCACCCCTGTCCAAGCAGGCGCTGCATGATCCAGTCTCAGTGGGAGCACTGACCCTGCGGCCGCCCAACCACCTCCAGAACCTCGGCATTGACTTACGCCGCGGAGTTGCTGCGGTCCACCTCGACAGCCGTCACCGGAAAGTGCTGCTTGAAGACGGCACAGACCTTGAATTCGAACGTCTCATCATTGCCACGGGAGTCAACGCCAAACATCTTCCGGCAGATAACAACATCTCCGGTGTCCACACGCTGAGGACAGTCGATGACGCGCTCCACCTTCAGGCAGCGCTCTCAGCAGCGTCACGTCTCGTTGTAATCGGAGGAGGTTTCCTCGGAACTGAAATCGCAGCCGCGGCAATACAACGAGGAGTTGAAGTCGTTCTGGCAACCAAGGCCCCAACACTTCTGGAGAACGCGCTCGGCAGTGAAGTGGGGCAGCAACTGACCTCCCTACATCAAAAGCAGGGCATCCGCCTTCGCACGGGCAACGACGCGCTCGTGCAGTCCCTACGAACGAACGGACATAGAGTCACAGGCGTACATTTCGCATCCGGCGGGACGGAAAACGCTGACCTGGTTGTTGTGGCGATTGGGTCGGAGCCAGCAGTGGACTGGCTCCGAGCCAGCAGTCTCACCCTGTCCGACGGTGTAGTTTGCGCAGCTGACTGCTCAGCCGGCGACGGAATATATGCAGTAGGGGACGTCGCCAGGTGGCACAATCCACTCTTCGATCTTTCAATGCGCATAGAGCACCGAACCAACGCTGTTGATCAGGCCCTCCACGTCGCTGATCGAATCCTCGCAGGAGACAGACTTCCCTACACAACCGTCCCGTACTTCTGGTCGGATCAGTACAAAGTCAAACTTCAGGCCCACGGCTACCTCCGCGACCACGACGAAGTGCAGATTCTTCAAGGGAGCATCGAGGAGGGGAAGGTAATCGCGATTTACCGCAAAGGGGGAAGGCTAACCGGCGTGTTGGGAGCCGGCGCAGCCAAAGCCGTCCGGCAGTGGCGCGCGCACATCGAATCCCGCACCACTTGGGCTCAGGCGCTCGAAGTAGCGCAATCGAATTCGTAAGATTACCCGACCACAAACTTTGGTAACCAGAGCCAGGAATGTCCCGACTTGGCCTAAGCTCCTTCGCCGACTCACCGCTAATCAGGAGTTCGTGCGTAGCCAGGCTTCCCTGCCGGAATTAGGAAGTTAACTGCCTTACGAACTCCGCGGGGGAGCCCTTCGCGAAGTCGGAGCAGCAATCACCGGATATCCTTTCGGTGGCTACCAATCGAGTTCATCAAGGCCGTCGTCAAGCCGATTCAGTGCGCGATGGTGGCCTGAAGTGCTGCACCGACTATGCCGGCATCATTGCGGAGCGTGGCAGGAAGGACTGGGATTCCCAATCTGAGGTTGGGTAAGTAATCGTTGGCGCGCTGTGAAATGCCTCCGCCGATGATAACGAGTTCGGGCGAGAGCAAAAATTCCAGGTGTGACAAGCATCGCTGCAGCACGTCGCTGTACTCCTTCCAGGAAAGTCCGTCCCTTTCGCGTGCCAATGCTGAAGCCCGCTTTTCGGCCGCAACGCCGTCGACTTTCAGGTGTCCGAACTCGGTATTGGGGACGAGCTGACCGTTGAGGAACAACGCAGATCCAATGCCAGTCCCCAGCGTGATGGCTAGGACCAAACCGTCTATGCGCATGCCAGCACGGTAACTGATTTCGGCATGGCCTGCGGGATCAGCGCCGTTTACAGCCGGTACCGGCCGACACAGCCGGGCGCTTAGGAGTTGGTTGATGTCAGTGTTCAGCCAGCTTTGCTCCGTGTGCGCCGCAGAGTGCACAACTCCATGCCGGATTATGCCGGGAAATGTCACACCTACCGGTGCAGACGCAGCCGGAGCCTGCGGGTGGACTGAGATACAGTCGATCACCAAGGAAACTGCCGCGGCTACTGCTTCGGGGGTCGCCGGGTGCGGAGTCGGTACGGTCACCGAGGAGTTTTGCCTTGATTCTTGTCTACCAGCCCTCCTTTGATACCCGTGCCTCCAATGTCAACGCCGATAAATGCAGTGTTCGTGTGCTCTGTACGTAAGGAAGTGTGAAAACCGTGCGCTAGCGTATCGCCGGGGACTGCCGTTGCGGCCCCGGCAACCTTTCTGCCGAGATCGGTAGCCCCCCACTAGTCTTTGCTGCTGAAGGCGGCGTCGAAGCTGGTTTGAGAGGCGGGGAAGTCGAACTTTTTGAGGGCGGCGAGGGCTTCGGGGGCGCCATGGAGGCGATCCATGCCGGCGTCTTCCCATTCGATGCTGATCGGGCCGTTGTAACCGATTGCGGTCAGGGCGCGGAAGGAGGATTCCCAGGGTACGTCGCCGCGTCCGGCGGAGACGAAGTCCCAGCCCCGGCGGGGGTCGCCCCAGGGCAGGTGGGAACCCATGACGGTGTTGCGGCCGGTGGGGCGCAGCTTGGTGTCCTTGCAGTCCACGTGGTAGATCCGGTCTTTGAAATCCCAGATGAAGGACACGGGGTCGATGCCTTGCCACATGAAGTGGGAGGGGTCCCAGTTCAGGCCGAACGCTTCGCGGTGGCCGATCGCTTCGAGGGTCCGGACGGTGGTCCAGTAATCGTAGGCGATCTCACTGGGGTGGACTTCGTGGGCGAAGCGGATGCCGTTTTCGTCGAAGACGTCCAGGATTGGGTTCCAGCGGTCGGCGAAGTCCTGGTAGCCGGCGTCGATGACTTTTTCCGGGACGGGCGGGAACATCGCGACGTACTGCCAGATGGAGGAACCGGTGAACCCGACGACGGTGTCCACGCCCAAAGCTTTGGCCAGGCGTGCGGTGTGCTTCATTTCTTCGGCGGCTCGTTGGCGGACGCCTTCGGGGTCCCCGTCACCCCAGACTTTGGACCCGACGATGGCTTCGTGGCGGAAGTCGATGGGGTCATCGCAGACGGCTTGGCCTTTGAGGTGGTTGGAGATGGCCCA